>JAGPUU010000087.1 GCA_018067325.1 Amphritea sp. | reverse complement strand
GCAATAAAACAAATAACCAACTAATATAGTAGGACATTATGACTCATCCCCTTTTGTAACTCTACATTCAAACGATAAAACCTATAAAAAAACCGCCCGAAGGCGGTTTTCTGTCATGCGAGGCAAACATTTAACCCCTTTCAAAAAACTCAGCAAAGTGACGAATATCATGGGCCAATTGATCAACCTTATTCGCCGCCTTTTCCATCTCATCAAAGACAGCAGCACTAATTGCAGATTCAATTAGCAAGGAGAGCTCATCGAAATGATTTTCACCTATCACCTCTACGGTTTCTGCTGGCAATTTCGCCTTAAAAGTATTAACCACGTTCACAGCATGTGCGTTTTGTTTAACTGTCATTACTTTATTTCCTCAACGATATATCAGGAATTAACGATTAACTTTTGGCTAGTACCCTGATCACCAGCAGCACCTAGAATTAGTGGATCTGGCACTAGATCAAGATCTGGATTTTTATTCGGGTACGGCACCTGATTGAGCAGGAAACGCATAGCATTGAGTCGTGCCCGCTTCTTATCATTTGATTTGATAACAGTCCATGGCGCATCTGCAGTATTGGTGTAGAAGAACATCGACTCTTTAGCTTCTGTGTAAGCGTCCCATTTATCCAGTGAAGCCAGGTCGATCGGTGACAGTTTCCATTGTTTCAATGGATCTACACGGCGCGCCTGGAAACGACGAAACTGTTCATCGCGGCTTACTGAGAACCAAAATTTACACAGGCGAATACCACTACGGGCTAACATCCGTTCCAGCTCAGGCGTCTGACGCATAAACTCGAGATATTCAGAAGGAGAACAAAAACCCATAACCTTTTCAACACCGGCACGGTTGTACCATGAACGGTCAAAAAGGACGATTTCACCCGCTGTAGGCAGATGATTGATATAACGTTGAAAGTACCACTGGCCTTTTTCCTGCTCTGAAGGTTTTTCCAGTGCAACAACTCTTGCGCCTCGAGGATTAAGGTGTTCCATCATCCGTTTGATCGTGCCCCCTTTACCGGCAGCATCGCGACCTTCACAAAGAATAACGATCTTTTCTCCACTTTCCCGCACCCAGTTTTGCATCTTCAGCAGCTCAATCTGAAGTAACTTTTTAGTACGTTCATACTCTTTACGGGAAATTTTATCGTCGTACGGATAGTCGCTGTTTTCGAAATCTTGATCCATGCCCTGATCGAGCAATGCTGAAGGCGTTTTAGCTGTATTTTCCGGCGCTTCAGATGGTAGTTTTGTATCGGCTTGCTTCAGGGTCATAGGCCTCTCCTAGTGGGTGAGATAATTTGAGTTAAGTGAATTCTTAATCCAAATTATGCGCCTGAGAGACCTAAAAAACCTGACGCAGATCAATTTTACTACTAAAAACCCGAAACTTATTTGCACTATTTCTTAGCCGAACTAAACTCGAGAACATTTTCTGCAAAAACAGGCGAATCCACACCCATTAGCTTTTCCCGGTTAAGCGCTCTGCAATCGAACGCGCTTCTGGGTAGTTTGTTTTACCGCTACCTAGTAGTGGAATAGTATCAACCCGAAACACCTCTGTTGGCAGCATCAAGGGGGCTACGCCCTGAGCCATTAGATAGCTACGGAAACTGTCCGGGTCAATATCCGCATCAACAAGTAACACAACCTTCTCACCCTTTTTCTCATCCGGTAGATTAATCGCTACCAGACCGGCCTCTTCGCCCTGAAGGTATTGCCGAATCTCCAGCTCAACAGCTCCCAGACTCACCATCTCCCCCCCAAGCTTTGCAAAACGAGAATAGCGATCAACGATAGTCAGAAACCCGTCTTCATCCAGATGCCCTTTATCACCACTCTTGTACCAGCGCAGGCCATCCATCTCGACAATCACGGAGGCCGTTTTCTCTGCATTATTCAGGTAACCCTGCATTATCTGAGTACCACCTATCAGAATCAGTCCGTCCTGCCCTGTGGGTAACTCATCCAGGCTGTCTGGGTCAACAATGCGAAACGTTGATCCGGGCAATGATAACCCCACGGTTCCCTTTCGGGTTCCCTCCTGTAAAAACCAGCCGTCTACAGACAGGTAGTCGGGCAAATTAACACTGGCTACAGGCGTCGTTTCGGTAGAGCCATACCCTTCAACAACAGGCACTCTGAAACGACTCTCGAAGGCCCCCTGAACGACAGGATCCAATCGCTCTGCACCCGCAACAACAACCCTTAATGATTCAAACATTAAAGGATGAAGCTTTCTGCTACGGGTATAAAGGCGCAAGAAGGTGGAGGTAGCACAAATCATCGTGGCCCGATATTTCGCAACGCCCTTGCCAATATTCAGTGCGTCTGTAGGATCCGGATGACATACAACAGGCAAACCTTCAATCAACGGCATGAAACAGGTTACCGTCAGACCAAATGCATGAAACAGTGGCAGCGTCGCCATAATACAGTCGTCTTCGCGCACGTTAAGCACATCGGCAATCTGTCTGAGGTTAGCTTGAATATTACGATGACTCAGCATCACACCTTTGGGCGCCCCTTCACTCCCGGAGGAGAACAGAATCGCCGCGGTATCTTCAAGCTTGCTTCCTGCTCCGAGCCACCATTGCAAGACAAAACCAGGCAACAGGCTTATCAACATCATCGTAGAGAGTGCTTCAGCTTTACCCAGCTTTGCCTTAACATCCTCCATATAGATGACCTGTCGACCTTTAAATAAAGGCTCAGGATCAATACCACGAGCTTTCAGCTTGGTAACAAACTTGTGAGCGGTAAGAATTGTTTCAACCTCTGCCTGTTCCAGAGCTGCCAGCTGAGATGATTCACTCGCTGTGAAATTCAAATTAACCAGTGTCCGACCTGCAAACAGGCCTGCCAGGTTCGCAATAGCGCCTGCCGTAGAGGTCGGCAGTAACAAGCCTAACCGCTGACCAGGTGTCTTTTTTAACCGCCGACTAAAGAGCACAACAGCGGTTAATAGACGGCGATAACTCAGCGGTTCTCCCTGAACATCAGTAATCGCCATATCAGACATCGCACTCTTTGCCGTGTGGATAAAACTCTGCGGCAATGTCTGAAGTGATGCGGTATAACGCTCCCAGGTATGGATAGACAGTTCAGCGACCTTCTTTTTCACTTCACTGGCACTGCTGTTTATCGGCATCGGCTGACCATAAGCAACGATCACATCCCGTTTGAGCCCCCCACTGCGAATAGCTTTCATCTTATCGGTCGAGCGTGAAAAGTGACTCCCCCACAGTCCACGCAGATAGAACGGTACAATGACGCCTTCAGCCTTTTCACAGGCCCGCTCAAAACCTTTTTTAAACTCACCAATCTGACCTGTATGACTAATCGCACCTTCAGGAAACAGACAGACAACATGACCTGCGCTAATCAAATCCCCCACTTGCTGTAACGCTTCTCGGCTTTTACCTGCAGAGATAGGTATTACCCGATACATCGACATAAACCATTTAAGATACCAGCGTTCATAGATAGACCGCTCCATCACAAAGTGGATGTGTCGTGGACAAGCCATCTGAATCATCGCCCAATCGAGCCAGCTGATATGATTACCCAGTAAGAGAACTCCCTGGCCGCTGCGGGGCAAGTTTTCGAAACCCAACACCTGTAGGTTGTACTTTCGTTTCATCAGCGCCGCTACCAGCACTCTAACTAATGCTTGAGGCAGAGTACGTATCGCAAAAATCGCCCCGACAACACCTAGCCCCGCCAGCATCCATAGTAGCCATAATCCGTCTATGCCTGCCCAGGCAAACAGCACAGTGACTACCAGGAAGCTAAGCATCGCAATATTCTGGATAAAATTACTACCCGCCAGCACCTTACCGGTTTGATTACTCCCGGCATTAAATTGAATCATCGCCTGCAAAGGCACATTCAGCAGCGCTCCACTAAGACCAATCAGGAAAAATACACCACCTTGATAGAACACCGATGAAGTCTGAGGAAGCAGAATTAACCCCAAAGCCACACCCACAGCACCCAGTGGAATCAAACCGATATTAATATAGTGGGATGACCAGCGACCGGCCAGCACCGAGCCGAACATGATGCCGACACCCGCTAACGCCATGGTGCCCTGAATAACGAAAGTGTTATGAACACCGTAGTGGGTTTCTGC
Source organism: Amphritea sp. (assembly GCA_018067325.1). Taxonomy (GTDB): domain Bacteria; phylum Pseudomonadota; class Gammaproteobacteria; order Pseudomonadales; family Balneatricaceae; genus Amphritea. The sequence goes on along the minus strand of JAGPUU010000087.1, from coordinate 3,532 downwards.
CACCGCTGGAAATACTGCAAGCATCACCTGACTAACTGACCAAAACAGAGAAACACCGATGATAGACAACCAGATAGTACGGTTATGGTAGATAGATGACAGATTCTGAACCAAGGTCTTACCGGTTCGATAGGCTTTCCAATCGTAAATAACCTCATGATCCGTGTCGCGGGTTTTGGGCAACCGGTAGGCCAAAACTAACTCAATTAAGGATCCGGCAATAAGCAACCAACCCAACGGCGCAATTTGCTGCAGACTCTGCTCGGGTGTCAGTTGAAAAGCGCCTTCCACTCGGATCTCAAACAGCAACGAAAACACTGCAATACCCGACAAGATAGCTACCATAGTCACGGCCTGAACCCACCCGTTACCCTCAGTGATGTTATCTTCGCCCACCAGCTCACGGATATAGCCATACTTGGCCGGCGAATAAAATGCACTTTGCAGGGCCAGTACAAACGTCAGCGCGAAAGCTGCTATAAACCAGCCCTGAAAATAACAGAGCGTTATAAGTCCAGTTGCAGCAACCGCAGCCCAGGCAGAAAACTTCATCACCCGGTTCTTCGGGTATTTATCCGCCAGGAACCCGGCCGGAGTGAACAGCATAATAAAAGGCAGCAGGATCAAGCCGTTCACAACCGCAGTCAGAAGAATCTGCAGGTCGCCGTCGTAGGCTTTAAAAAGAGTATTTTGGATAATGATCTTGTGGCCAAGATCAACAAAGGCATTAATAAAGGCGATGGAGATAAACGCCAGAAAACCACTAATACGAAGAAGTGCTGACATCCTTACTCTCCTTGAAAGAACGAAATGACGACTGAGTTTACCGGCTGCATTACAACCATCCCCTGAATAATCATATTGAGCATGATACTGCCTCCTACTTAGATGATGGGAGAAGTATCAATTTATTCAAATCAGTTCGCTACCCAAGCCTTCGGGGTATCATCTATCGATACCCTTAGTACAAAAACGCCCTTAAGCCAGCGTCCAACGCACCCACCCAGGCTATTTGCGTGTCAGATAAACGCCACATTCCAGATGATGGGTATAAGGGAACTGATCAAAGATAGCAAAACGTTGCAGAGAGTGGGTCTGCGTCAGTTGTTTAAGGTTGTCCTGTAAAGTATCAGGATTACATGAGACATAGACAATATTGTCATATTCAGCAACCTGCTTAACCGTTTCATCATCCAGACCACTGCGAGGCGGGTCCACCAGCACGGTGCTGAAGTTGTAACTACTCAGGTCGACTTCGCTCTGCTTCAGACGACGGAACTCCCTGACACCCTGCAGCGCCTGAGAAAATTCCTCACTAGACATCCGCAGGATTTTTACATTACCGACCTGATTGGCTTCTATATTGTATTGGGCAGCATAAACTGAGACCTTAGCAATTTCTGTAGCGATCACTCGATCAAAATTTTGTGCCAAAGCCATAGTGAAATTGCCATTACCACAATAGAGTTCCACCAGATCTCCACCCGCATTCTCAGTAACATCCTGCGCCCATTCCAACATCTGTGCACAGACACCACCATTGGGTTGCGTAAAACTGTTCTCTACCTGCTTGTAGATAAGTTCACGGCCAGCGACTGACATCTTTTCTATGGCAAAATCCTGATCTAACACAATCTTTGTTTTACGGCTGCGCCCAATAAAGTGAATACCAAAGTGTTGTTTCAGTTTTTTGGCTTCTTCAGTCCAGTCCTCGTCCAGGGGCTTATGGTAGAGCAGGCTGATAATCAGCTCACCACTGAGGGTACTCAGAAAATCAACCTGAAACAGACGACGGCGCAACAGTTCATTAGGACGAAGATAATCCAGCAACTTAAACATCACCTGCTGGATCGGTTCAGAGACCATAGGACAGGTCTCCAGGCGCGTGTGCTGATGCTTGTCACCCGGTTTAAACATCACATAGTAGAGATCGTCACCTTCATGCCAGACACGAAATTCAGCGCGTAAACGATAGGCGGTTCGTTCCGATTCAAACAGTTCTATCGGAGGGAGATTAAACTCAGCGAACTGCTGTTCGATATTCGTTTTCTTATCATTTAGCTGAATATCATACTGGGATGGATCGACAACAGGCAGCGCCATTTAAACCTCGAATCTGAAGAAAGGAAACCGGGCGCGCATTCTAACAGCCAACACCTTCGACTCCAATAGCCCTTAGAAACCTTTAGCCACACCTGAGTAGAGCTGTGAGGCATATTCTTCAGACATCTGCTGCCAACGGCCTAGCTTATTTTGTAATCCCAGGCGATTGATATAAGTGTGGCTAATTGAACTGCAAATTCGGCACTCATTTACATTAACCACATCCGGTAGCATGGCATCGGCCAGATGAACTGCAGTCAGCGGAGTAAACTTTTCACCGGCTGTTGCATTGGGGTTCGAGTGATAAAGCACCGCTTCAACCACTTCAGGTGGTAGATTCCAGAGACCCAGCATATAGGCACCAACCTCCATATGAGTGACGCCTAGCCTAAGCTTTTCAATTGCATAAAGAGGGTGTTCAAGCTGGGATGATTCCTGCATCACCTGAGTATAATGCTCAGCTTCCCGGGTAGCGATGACGAGCATCCCAATATCTTGTAACAAAGCCGCCAAAAATGCCTTATCAGCAATCTCCGGGCTGACCTTATAATCGCGACAGATCGCTCTGGCAAAGCGCCCGACAACCAAACAGCGATCAAAAAGGTGTTCAAAGGAAAAGCCCACCCACTTTTCATCCTGCGGAAAATGATCAAATAAGCGCGACACCAGAAAAAGATCACGAATCTGTCTGATACCCAAAATAACAACGGCATCTTTAATCTTAAATACTCGACTACTCAGAGCAAAAAATGCGGAGTTAACCAGCTGTAAAATCTTAGCACTCATAGCCGGGTCTTTTTCGATGATGGCGGCAATCTCTGAGGCGCCAGTTACATCAGAAGCAAGTGACTCATTCAACTCCGAATAGACATGAGGCAGAGAGGGTAATCGTTGAACCGCACCAACATAGTCCCTGACAGCTGGTTTATTAATTGAATGCAGTAATCGTAAGCTTTGCCCAACCTCTTGAAAAAGCTCTGTTATACCTGAAGAAAACTGAAGAGATCGATGACAAAGCTCAGAAGCCTTGGCGATCTGGTATGACTGCAACCCATCATTCAACATAATCCGGATCACTCCGGGATATTGTGCAACAACATCATGCAGACAACGGAATCGCATTGCGAAATAATCAGGATTCAGATGCACAACGATTACGTTGAACTCCTGCTCCCCCATCATTTGCATCGCTTGCTCTGGCCTTTTTGCCTGTTTAATCATCAATTTAGGCTTTAATTCAGCCGGCACATTATCCAGATCAGCCAGCGGCTCCCCGAGCCAAAGAACGGAAATACGGTCTTCCTTAAGAATATATTCGAACATCACCTCTCCATCGCTGCCTGAAATAGCTCCGTCTAAACCGTACTACGCATTTTACGGGTTACTTTATTATTCTTTTCTCACTCAAAACTTAGTTTCTCAAAAGACG
>JAGPUU010000215.1 GCA_018067325.1 Amphritea sp. | reverse complement strand
GATCAAACTCAAGCAACAACAACTGACCTAAGACTTCGCGACCATCACCTGCTGCCACAGGTGTTTGAGTTGACTGATAACTGAACTGACTCAACAGCGCAGCTGGCATACGTAACGCTTCAACCACCGCTGCTTTGTTAACCACCTGACTACGTCCGGATACCTTTATTAACACTCTTTTTAAACCTTGCTGTAACTGCCCATCAGCCGGCTGAGACAATTGCTCCGGAACCAGCAGTTCCGCAGTGTAGAGCCCCCTGACAGTAGCGGCCTGTGTCAGACTACATAAGCCTGCTAGAATTAACACCAGCATAGAGGTACAAAGATTACGCATCATGATCGATCTATCATCCTGTTTGCCGTCCAGATTACGATCTGCACGGGCTAAAAAAAAGTATCCTTAAAATCGGCATAAACTTTAACACACAATAGCCGCCTCACCAGCAACCTGATAGAATACGCCTCAAATTTTTCTATCTGTAAATTACCACTGACAGGTCCACACATATTATGTCTTCTACTGACAATAACTCATCTATCAGCTACAAAGACGCCGGCGTCGATATTGACGCAGGAAACGCACTGATCGATCGTATCAAAGGCGTTGCCAAACGCACTGCCCGCCCTGAAGTTATGGGCGGCCTGGGTGGTTTCGGCGCCCTGTGCGAGATACCTGAAGGCTATAAGAAGCCGGTACTGGTTTCTGGCACTGACGGTGTTGGTACTAAACTGCGTCTGGCAATGGACCTGAACAAACATGACACTATCGGTATCGACTTAGTGGCTATGTGTGTGAACGACCTTATTGTTGCCGGTGCTGAGCCACTGTTTTTCCTGGATTATTACGCAACAGGTAAGCTAAACATCGACGTAGCAGCTGACGTTGTGACAGGCATCGGCGTAGGTTGCGAACTGTCTGGTGCAGCATTGGTAGGCGGCGAAACTGCTGAAATGCCAGGCATGTACGAAGGCGAAGATTACGATCTGGCTGGTTTCTGTGTCGGCGTGGTAGAAAAAGACGACATCATTGACGGCTCTAAAGTGAGCGTTGGTGACAAGCTTATCGGTCTGCCATCGTCTGGTCCTCATTCGAACGGCTACTCACTGATCCGCAAGATCATTGAAGTACGCGGCGCTGACCTCAGCGGTACCGTTGACGGCAAGCCGCTGACTGAAGCGCTGATGGAACCCACCCGCATCTACGTTAAGCCGGTACTTGAACTCATCAAAAAGACCCAGGTAAACGCACTGTCCCACATCACTGGTGGCGGTCTGTTAGAAAACGTTCCCCGTGTTCTGCCACAAAGCGCTAAAGCCGTTATCGATATTAACAGCTGGAAGATGCCAGAGGTATTCACCTGGATCCAGAAGCTGGGCAATGTTGATTCTCGAGAAATGTATCGCACCCTCAACTGCGGCGTTGGCATGATAATCTGTGTTCCTGCTGAAACAGCTGACCAAGCCCTTCAGATCCTTAAAGATGCCGGCGAAGAACCGTTCATTGCGGGCGTTATCGCTGCGGCAACAGAAGGTGAAGAGCAGGTTGAATTAGTAGGCCTGGAGGCCTGAGAATGGCAGAAAAAAGCATTGTAGTCCTGATATCCGGCAGCGGTTCAAACCTGCAGGCGATCATCGATGCTATCGCGAGCGGCCAGATCAATGGTCGCATCGCTGCAGTACTCAGCAATAAAACCGGCGTCATGGGCCTGGAACGAGCAGATAAAGCAGGCATTCCTCAGATCGCCATCAGTCATAAAGACTTTGAAGACAGAGAAAGCTTCGATGCCGCAATGATGGAAGCTATCGACGCTCACAGCCCAGATCTGATCGTCCTCGCTGGCTTTATGCGCATACTGACCCCTGAATTCGTTCGCCACTACCAGGGCAGGATGTTTAACATCCACCCCTCTCTGCTGCCTAAGTACAAAGGATTGCATACCCACCAACGCGCGCTTGAAGCCGGTGATAAGCAGCATGGATGTACCGTTCACTTTGTTACCGAAGAACTGGATGGCGGGCCGCTGGCAATTCAGGCACCGATCGATATTCTGGAAACAGATAGCGAAGATAGCCTTCAGCAGCGTATTCATAGCTCTGAACATAAAATCTATCCACTTGCCGTGGAATGGTTTTGCGCAGACCGCCTGAAGCTTCCTGTTTCAGGAGCGGTTCAGCTCGATGGAGATAACCTGCCTCCTGAAGGATATCAGTTCATTCAGGAGTAACCTATGCGATTACGCAGCCTACTTATCTCAACCCTTCTGCTTATCTCGGCCGTACCGGGACAAGCAGCCGATCTGCTCAAACCCTACAAGGCTGTCTATAAAGCACAGTGGGATATGGGAATATCCTTTGGCGGAAATGCCATTCGTCAACTAAAGCGAGACGGAGATAAGTGGAAATTATCGCTCACCGCTGAAGCGCTGATCGCCAAAGTAAACGAATTTACAGAGTTTTCGATCCAGGACCAGCGCATTCAACCCAACCATTACGAGTATCATCGTAAATTAATTGGTAGCAACAAAGATGCCGTACTTCAATTTAACTGGAGTACTCAAACGGTACTGAATGATATCGCCAATAAACCCTGGACAATGGATGTTCCACTGGGAACACAGGACAGCCTGAGCTATCACATGCAGTTGCGGCTTGATCTGGCTGCTGGCAAAGAGAAGCTTGTATATAAGGTTGCCGATGGCGGTAAATTAAAGACCTATCCTTTTATACGCTTAGGCACTGAAACCGTGAAGACACCAGTCGGTACATTTGAAGCGATTAAAGTTCAACGAGACCGCGGTGCCAACAGCAAACGAAACACCTATATATGGTGCGCGCCTGAACTGGACTACATGGTAGTCAAACTACAACAGGTTGAGAAAAGCGGTAAAGAATACAGCCTTCTCCTCGATCAACTGGAATTTACGGAACACTGATGACTTCATATCAGCAGCAGGCCGACAGCCTATACAACCATCTGATCGACATGGAAGAGGGAGCAGACCCTGAGAAACTGTTTCTCTGTAGTTATCTGCTAGGGCATATTAGCCTGGCCAGCGCCGAAGAAGGCGAGACCGCAGAACAGTTTGATCAACAGGTAGAACACAGCCTCGACCAAGCATTTAAAGTCGACAAACTCAGCGAACAGGATATCTGCGATATTCGTTTGCTATGGAAAAACCTAGCCGAGACCAGCACATGAATTTTGAAAAAGAAGGCATCGTTTCGGTCTGGTACTCCACCACCGACTATTCAGCCATCCCTGACAGCTACTTCGAAGAGGATGAACAAGGACTTGACCAATGGGCCAAAAACTATCAGATAAGCAGCTACGACCCTGAAAACATGGAAACCAACGGCTGCGAAACGGGCTGCGCGTCAGTACAAGAGATAGTCGCACCCTGCTCCTGGTCTGGTTCTTATGGTAATTCCGTTATCAAAAAAATCGAAAAGATCGGTGACAAAAAAATCAGCTGGTTAATTCTACTGTTTGATTTTGAATACCGGGCGAAGAAAACCCATATTTTTAAGGACGAGCATGTCAATTTTGTGGGCTGCTTCCCTTACGATATTGATGCGGACCAACTAGACAACATCGATATCGATCCGCTAGAAGTCTAAGCTCGAATAAACAGCACTCAAAAAAAGCAGACTATGGTTAAGCGATATATATACTCCACCGATTAATACAATGTCAGAAACTATGGCACTGTATTTCTCGGCTTTCTTGCTTTTATCCTGCTCTACAGCCTCATTGTCATTCTTTCATTCCCACTACTTTGGTTTGAACAATCTCATCCTGCAGCAAATATCCTCAGCTATAGCGATGCCTTCTTGGCTCTACAGATGAGCGCCAGCACTATCGGCTTTGGCGATTTCTACCCGATCAGCCAAAGCTGGCAGACTGATAGTCGCTCTAATATTTTATCTCAATGCCTACATATCGCTGGATTCATCGGCGCGCAGATCGCTAGTAAAACGGTGGGATTTGCAGATACCAATGTAAGAAATCGAGAGCTACCCGACAAAATGAAGAGATTCTGCAGCATAACAAAGAGCTAGAACATAAATTCAACCGACTTATTGCGCAATTAGATAACGGAAACATACCCCAAAACGGCAAATAGACAATTTTTGCCGCACAACTTACCAGCCGAGCAATCGAGCAAGACTTACCAGCGAAACTTAGCCAGCCTAATCCGCCCATTCAGCACAGCAACGCCGTCTTCTTGCAACAGAGCAAGCTGTTTTTGATAACCCTCACTATCTACCGGCAAAGATATCTTGCCACTCGCATTGACCACCCTGAACCAGGGTAATCGACTATCCCTGGGAAGCTGGCTCAGACAACGCCCCACCATTCTTGCTCCCCCTGGAATACCCGCTAGTTCTGCAATTTGACCATAGGTTGCTACTTTTCCAGACGGTATAGCCCCTACCACCTGCCATATCATTTCATACGCTGGATTCTGTGCCATTCTGCTTTCTCTTATCGCTCTATCTCTGAAGTACCTGAGCACCCATCTTCATATACGGAAAGAGGCCTGGATAACCAGGCCTCTTAGTGAGCGAAGAAAATAACGATGATAAGCCGCTAAAGCAAGGGGAACGCGCTAGCAGCCCTTTCGCCCGCAGTTACAGACCAGTATTAACTGTCATTCTGCAAGCAGATTACCGGGAAGTAACTTACCAACAATGACAGCAGACCAAAACAGAGTTTTGCCAGAAGGGAAAATAGGCTATAAAACTCTGATACACTGATCTTAAACATTCCTTCATTATAGTCGAATTCCAGATCTGTAAAGCTTTATCTAAATTCCAGGGTCACATATATGACAATCTCCCGCTTCGCTCTATTCTCAATTCAGCTGGCATTTCTCGCAATCAGCCTGCCAACGCAAGCTAAAGCAATCGATCTCCCTAAGTTTAATCCTATGGGCATCAGCCAGTGGCAGAGTGAAATATTTTCCGGAGAGAGCCAGTATTCCATTATTAACGAAGGCAACAAACAAGTTTTAGAAGCCCGATCAGATGGCAGCGCATCCGGACTTTTCTATCAAAAAAAGATCCCAATTAGTAAGCACACTGAGCTGAACTGGCGCTGGAAGATAAGCAAAGTCTGGCCTGACGCCCCTGAAACAACGAAAGCGGGCGATGATTACCCGGCCCGGGTTTACATTGTCGTCTCTGACGGCCCTTTCTTTTGGCAAAAGCGCACACTGGTGTACGTATGGTCTAATAACCAACCGGTTAACACGACCTGGCTTAACGCATATACCGACAGAGCCTACATGTGGGCAGTTAACAGCGGCAGCGACCGTCTTGGTCAGTGGACTGACCACAGCCGAAACATTCAGAATGACCTTAAAACCGCTTTTGGTGAAATTTACACAGAACTTGAAGCGATCGCTATCATGACAGACAGCGATAATGGTGGCGAAAGCTACCTGAGCTGGTATGACAACCTTAGCCTGACCGAGCAGGAACAATGACCTACAAGAGCCCCGAAGACACTGCTACGAAAAACCACCACTTTCACTAGCAACCTCACCGATAAAAAACGGGCTTTTACGCCACAATGAGCGTATAATTTCGCGTTTTATAATTCTATCCCTTCCGGTACCTTCAAATATGTCAGATACGCCAGTCGCCTTTAGCGACCTTGAACTTCCCTCCTCCCTCCTTAAATCCATCACAGAGTTGGGTTATGAAACACCGTCGCCGATTCAGGCCGAGTGTATTCCACTACTGCTGAAAGGGCAGGACGTGCTGGGAATGGCTCAAACAGGTACCGGTAAAACAGCTGCATTTGCCCTGCCTCTGCTTAGCCGCATAGACCTGAAAAGCAACAAACCTCAGGTTTTGGTTCTTGCTCCAACACGCGAGCTAGCGGTTCAGGTTGCTGAAGCATTCCAAGTCTATGCTCGTCATATGCCTGGGTTTCATGTCCTGCCAATCTACGGCGGCCAGAGCTATACCCTACAGTTGAAACAGCTTCGCCGTGGCCCGCATGTCGTCGTAGGCACACCTGGCCGCGTAATGGATCACCTTGACCGTGGAACGCTTAAGATAGATGAACTTAAAGCGATGGTGTTGGATGAAGCAGATGAAATGCTTCGCATGGGCTTTATCGATGATGTTGAAACCATCATGGCTAAAACTCCGGCTACACGTCAGACTGCACTGTTCTCTGCGACTATGCCTGAACAGATTCGCCGGATCACAAAGCGTTATATGCGTGAGCCGACGGAAGTTAAAATCGCTTCCAAAACAGCCACCATGGAAAATATCGACCAGAAGTGCTGGATCGTATCCGGTACCAACAAGCTTGATGCTCTGGTTCGAATTCTGGAAACTGACGAATTTGGCGGCATTATCATTTTCGCCCGTACTAAAACAGCCACAACCGAACTGGCTGAAAAGCTTGAAGCTCGTGGCTATGCAGCTGCAGCATTGAATGGCGATATGAATCAACAGTTACGGGAACGTACCGTACAACGCCTGAAAGATGCCAAGCTAGACATTCTGGTTGCAACTGATGTTGCTGCCCGAGGCCTTGACGTACAACGTGTTGGCCTAGTTGTTAACTACGACATCCCGTACGATACCGAAGCTTATGTACACCGTATTGGCCGTACTGGCCGTGCCGGTCGTGATGGCAAGGCAATCATGTTCGTTGCGCCACGTGAGCGTCGCTTGCTGAAGCAGATTGAGCGCGCCACACGCCAACCAATCCAGCAGATGGATCTTCCATCTCGCGACTTGGTACAGAATAAGCGCCTCGAGTCTTTCCGCGAACAGGTTAGCAATATTGTTAGCAAAGAAGATATTGCTCCGTACCGTGAATTGGTAGATCAACTAGCTGTTGATACCGAACTAGAAGTACTGGATCTTGCTTCTGCCCTGCTATACATGGCGCAGAAAGAGAAGCCGCTTATCCTGCCACCTGAGCCGGAACCTCGCCCACGTCGCGAACGTGAAGACCGTGAAAGCGATCGCGGCGAAAAGCGTGAACGCATCAACTATGAAGACCTAGATGTCTATCGTCTTGAAGTAGGCCGCAGCGATGGCGTACAGGTTAAGAACATCGTTGGCGCAATCGCTAACGAAGCCGACATCAACAGCCGTCATATCGGCGATATACGCTTACATGATGACTACAGCACCGTTCAACTGCCTAAAGGAATGCCTACCGAGGTTCTACAACAGTTGAAAGGCGTATTCATCTGCCGCAAGAAGATCGACATCACCCTAATGGAAGGTGAAATTGCCCGTCCAGCTCCACGTAGCGACAAGCCTCGTGGCGAATACAAAGGCAAAGGTCGTAATGACCGTGGTGGCAATGATCGTGGCGCACCACGTAAGCCGCGCCCACGTCGCGACGCTTAACAAAGCTTTAGACCGCGACTTCGTCGCTAGCTAGACGGCGCTTCGCGCCTTGCTAGTAGTTAGATAAAAAAGAGAGCCTATGGCTCTCTTTTTTTGTCTCTCCTAAAGCTAATCCTTAGCTTTGTGACCACTCCCTGATCCGTGTAACTTCGGCCGCCTCAATCTGCAGCGATTCCAGGAACTCCTGGTGAGCCTTTGGCTCTAGCTTTTCAAACTGGCTGTGCCAGTTATGCATATCACCATCATTTAGCCCCGCCGCTCTCATAATCTCTGTCCAGCGTTCTTTCGTCACCATACTATCCTCCGCAATATCCGGCTGTTTAATAAACTTAAGAATCGCTAATTGCTGCTGATGTAACCGCTCTATCTCTTCCTGTAAACGCCGGAGCTGTTCCTGCAGAATTTTCTTCTGCTCTCCATCACCCTCGAGCAGGATAGCAACATCCGAGACAGGAACCCCCAACGCCCGATAATCTACAATCAACGCCAGCTTTGTCAGCTCCTTTTGACCATATAGCCGATAGCCATTCCCGCCTCTTGCCGCGGGTTTCAACAAGCCTTCCCGCTCATAATAGAGAACAGTGCTACGAGACAAGTTAAACTTTTTAGCCAGCGCAGAAATAGTCAGCACATCAATGCCTCCTTAACGATTCATAGACAGTGTCAGCCCAACACCCGTAGACAGGTCAAGAGACAGAATTAATCTAACCACGAAAAGCCGAGCATTTTCACCTCCCGACACCGATTCTGGATAAACATCAATTTTGTTCAATACCTGGCTCAACTATCACTAGATACTCATCACCTTCCATAAGGAGAATATAATGAGCCTATCTATAATTTTATCTATGTCGACCTTCGCGCTTGCCGCATCCATTTCCCCTGGACCGGTAAATCTAGTGTGCTTGAGCAGCGGCACCCGACACTCTATTTATAAAGGGATGGTATTTGTCACAGGTGCCACTCTCGGCTTTATAACTCTGTTTATCGCTATCGGACTTGGCCTTTATACGGCGCTTGAAATGATTCCTACTTTAAATATTTTGCTACGCTGGGGCGGGGTAATCTTTCTGCTTTACCTGAGCTTCAAACTTGCCGCCTTTGACGGGCAATTACCAGAAAACCAATCAGATAAGGCGCCCAGTTTTATAACCGGGGCGATGATGCAATGGCTCAACCCTAAAGCCTGGCTGGCATCAGCATCAGGAATAGGCGCATATACCAGCGGTAACGATATGCAGCAGCTTCTTATTTTTTCAGCTATTTATCTACCCATCTGCTGGCTGTCATTAGGAAGTTGGGTTTATGCCGGTGCGTTCTTACGCAGATATATCAATCAGCCATCGATACTTAAAACAATCAACCGGACACTGGCGATATTACTTGTGGGGAGCTGCTTTTACCTTGTCACTGAGTAAAGATTGCCGGTACTGATTTGGCGTAGCAGCCACCACCCGTTTGAAAGTACGCTGAAAATGCGGCTGGTCGGTAAAACCCGACGTCAATGCGACATCAGCTATTGGCCTACCCCGCTTTAATTCCTGCTGTCCACGTTGAATCCGTCGATTTATCTGATATGCATGGGGAGTAAGACTGAAATGCCGTTTAAATGTTCGGATCAGATGACCGGAACTGTAACCCGAGCGAAGACACATATCTTCCAGTGAGACCTCTTCTGCCGCATTCTCATCAAGATAATGAGCTAGTTCCCGCAGCACATTCGGTACTGACTCAGCTGGCTGAATACGCTTAATAGTCAACGCCCCCATCAAGTCAGAAAGATACTCGATGACAGCGGTTTGCTTAGCTTGCAAGTCTGTCTGTGAGTTAAGCAGGCAGGATGCCATCTGACAATACCCCAGATAAAAGTGCTGCTCTGAAACAATTGCTGTGCCAATATCCTCCCACTCAGGCTCATCTAGCAAGCCTAGCTGATATCGCAGAGCCGTTAGCCACTCAGTATCGATATAGAGCATAAGGTAAGCCCAGGGCTGATTATCAATAGGATTACAAGCGTGTACCCAGTCAGGATTAATCAGCACAAGATCTTCGGCACCCACCTGACACCGATCTTCACGATAACAAAAGGTACTTTTACCTTCAGTGATAGCACCAATAGACCACTGAGCGTGGCTATGAGCTGCATAGCATACCTGCCGCCCATCGGTAACCTTGCGCAACTCTACATGCGGCATACGCGAATCTCGCCAAAAGAGAGGCTTAGAGACATCCATAGGATCTTTACTCACTTTAATTTACCCTTACACCATAAATAAGCGATGTAGCCGCATCAAGCAACTCAATTAACTTTCTAACGGTATCAACTGATCTCCTACCCTAAGCGTTCCTGACTCAAGAATTCGCGCACAAAGCCCACCATAACCCATCATTGCGGCCGTACCACCCTGCCCCAAAGCCTGATCCATACGTACACAGGGATGACACAAGGCTGTCGCTTCAAACACTGCAGAACCGATTTTAAACTGCTGATGCCTCAACGCATTGAGATTAATACCGCTGACCACCAAATTACGACGCAACAACAGGGGATCTATTTGCTCAAGGCCAGTATAGGTTTCGATCATCCGAATAAACTCGGAGGAGATTAAAGTTACCTGGCGGGCAGAGCCTGGTGTTTTGCTACAACGGTGATCACCTTCCAACCCAAGACCCGCCAGAGCCTCTGCAGCATCTAAAACCAGCAATTCCTGCTTACGGCCTGGACGTACTCCAATCCATTCCAGCCGTCCCGGCTTAAGGTCTTTGAGGTAGCGCGAAAATAACTGCTTTTGTGTCATAACAACTAAAAAATCCCATCACCTTGCTGATCGATCATCTGCTTGGCTTTACGAACCATTTCCGCCGCACAACTTTCGCCAGAAGGAAGCATGTCAGCACGAATAAAAGCATGCTGCTGCTCACCCTTGGTGATCAGACCATTAACACGATAGCCCCCATCTTCATGAATAGGTGCAGGCGTTATGGTAAACCCCTGATATTCTTCAGAAGGTAACTTTTCAGGTTCTTTAGGACTGCCTGGCGCAGATGAAAATATCGATTTAATAGAAGAAAACAGACTCATAGCAACTCTCAATAAGTATTTAATCTTAAACGTATCTGATTCTATCCTGAACTTAGAAAAAAATGTTTCTTTTTCTCATGACAAAAAAGCCACCTATAGAGGTGGCCTTGGCATCTTTAAAATTCACACAATTATTTAATAACTTCTTCCTTCCTAATTGCAGCTGCGAAGTTGTTACCCAAATCAGTAGAAGCTCGTCTGGCAGACAATCCAAAATCACTCTTGAATTCGGAAAACTCAGCGACACCATCACCAGAAACCATTACATTGACAACATTTTTACCCTTTGCATCACTCACTGAACAAGATAGATTCACAGTAAACTTTGTAGGAGGCCAGGTAAACATAGACTCTGAGCTGGATGAAGTTGAAATCACCGGAACATAGATCAGCTGAATATTATTCGACTCAATAGCCTTAGTATCTGTCGTGCTGTTAATTGCATAAACATCATCATAAACAGAACCCAGTACACTGCGAATAGTTTTTTCTAAATCCCTGTATGGGTAATAACTTACTTTATCACCACCACCACCGGGAGAAATAACCTCTTCCTGCTTTTGAGCATCTGTAATGACATACGCAACAGTCTTAGAAACCTTATCTCCAGCATAATCAGCTTGATCTTCCAACTGGCTGATATTAATTGGGTGAGCACAACCCACCACCAAAGTAGCCAAAGCAGTCATCAAAATCACTTTGATTTTAGGAAGGTAAAACTTAACACAAGTG
>JAGPUU010000061.1 GCA_018067325.1 Amphritea sp. | reverse complement strand
CCATTGCGTCTTTCACTGCAGTCATCAGATCTTCAAGGTAGACACGTTGTTCAGTCACAACTGAGGCGGGGTCAATGGCCGGCTGGTTTTGTGGCCCATGAGCAGATATTACATATTCAATATCCATTTTTTCGATCTCTTTCAAAGAGCGAATCCACTCATCAGGCGAGAAGTCAGGCATGTCTCTAAAGGCCACTCTGCGAGGGGTAACGATATCAACAACAAACAAAGCCTTCTCTTCAGGCAAACGCATGACAGCAAGACTATCACCGTGGTTGGGGCCAAAGTACGACAACTCCAATGTGCGCCCACCTAGTTCGACTGTGTAGCTATCTTCGAAGGTGATATCGGGCATTGGAATAACTGGACTGGGATGATCACCCAGCTCTTTAACCAAGTTTACATGGCCGATAAACTGCGCACCTTCTGCTTTGAAGATATTACCACCTGAGATGTGGTCATGGTGATTGTGGCTATAGACAACATACTTAACGGGTTTGTCCGTTACCTTACGAATTTCACTTTGCAACAGCTTGGCTGCTTTCGGATTCAGCGGATCAGTCACAATAACGCCATCATCGGTAACGACGAAAATATTACGGTAAACCCACCAACGAAAGACATATAATCCATTGCCCAAATGTTTAACGCTGTGACCAAATTCCTGGCCACCCATCGGCTCTTGGGTCGGAAACTGCGGCGAAGCCACTGTAAACGTGGATAGTATCAGGCCAAAGATCAATATGGCCTGGCGGATTGTTTTTATCATGATGTTGCTCTCCGTTGTTGTAGTAGAAATCATTTATCCCACCATTCATTTTGAACCTGAGCGAGGGTGAAGCTTTTACGGCCTTGGGCACGCTGGTAATAACTTGCCAATAGCGGGAAATCATTACCGTCGACCCAGTCGGTATAGCCCAGTAAATCGAGTCTTGAGAGCACTACTGTCCATATGACGTCAGCCAGGGAATACGTATCGCCCAGTAAGAAGGTGTTGCCGTTCAATTGTTCTTCAGCAAAAGACAGAGACTCAACAGCCCTTTGCTCAATGTCCTTGATATGTTTCGCGTCTACCCTGAACGTTTTGCTTTTCTCCGATCTGGCAGCACAAGCAAGATAGTTACTCTTAAGCTCGGGGTGCTGCTCGGCGAGTAACAATGATTTATTGATGCGGGCATCCAGAATTTTCTCAGACTTTTCCATGGAGGGATGGCGTGCATAACTGAGAATCTGAAGGTCAACCTCATCAGCCAGATCAATGAGTGTGTCCATTAACTGGATATCATGATTATTACTTGGCGACAGAGAGTTACCTTCAGGCAATGCCGCGATAAACCGAATGATGCTGGCTGAATTAGTAACGACTTCCGTTGTGCCGTTGTTGAACTCCAGGGTGGGGATAACACCATTGGGGTTTAATTTTACATACCATGGTTCGAGCTGTTCTTGCTCTCGTACAATGTCGATTACATTAGAAGACCAATCTAAGCCCTTCTCTTCTAATGCAAGGCGAACTTTCATTGAACAGACTGACAGTGGATGGTGATGCAGCGTTAATGAAGACATCGCGTTAACCTCAAGTATCTAAAAAGTTGATAAAGAATAGTTTTCTAAAGTACTTAGATAAGTACTTAGACGCGTGGCTTTAATGGCACCATTCGGGGAAGAACATCTGCTTCGGGCGCATCCAGGAAACGGTGCTTAAGCGCCCCGGCAACATGCATGAAGATCGCCGCCATCAATGTATAAACTAAAATCCAATGGGCTTGCTTAGCCAGCCCTGCCATCTCTATATTTTTATCCAACAGCTGTGGCAGCTCGACCAGACCAAACAGGCTGACGGGAAAACCTGCAAAGTTAGTCATGGCAAATCCGCTAAAGGGAATCGCGAGCATTAATATATAAAGAGAAGCAGTGACGATGCGCGAGAGTGCCCGTTCCCAACCGGATAGAACCTCCGGCAACGAAGGTGAACGGTTAATACGGCTCCAGATCAAACGAAGAATGGCAAGCTGCATGAAGATGACACCAAAAGATTTATGCACCCCCATAATCTGCAAACGACTAGGATCTGACTTGTCCAACCCCGTCATATAAGTACCGACTGAGACAAGTACTATCAACATCAGGGCCATTCCCCAGTGAAGCCATTTCGCTAATTTTCCATAGCTCTGTTCGTCAATCTGTACTGTATTCATAAGTCACCTCTATAAGAATTTTGTTAGCACCTAAAGCTTGGTGAAAACCATATGAGCCAAGCTTATTGTGTTCTTATAAATTGATATATAGTCTATGGGTGAACTCATTGTTCTCTGACAGGTGCTAATGTGAATACTTTAACGTTGATGGAAACTTTTGCAGTTGTTGTGGAAGTAGGCAGCTTTACCGCGGCAGCAGAACGACTAGGACTATCCAAATCGTTTGTCAGTAAACAGGTATCTCTGTTAGAGCAAGACCTGGGCGCTCGCTTGCTATACCGCACCACGCGTAAGCTAAGCCTTTCAGAGGAAGGTTCTCAGTTTTACAATCACTGCAAACTCATCATGGCAGAGGCGGAGAATGCCCGTGCCGAAATAATGGATAGCCAAAGCGCACCACGGGGAAAGATTCGCATAACGGTACCTCAAAGCCTCATAATCTCGGGCGTCAGTCAGCTGTTGATTCAGTTTCAACATCAATATCCCGATATCGACCTGAATGTCATTGCCAGTGGTCGGGTTGAGGATCTAGTGGAAGAAGGTATCGACATCGCTCTGCGAGTCGGCCAATTGGAAGATTCCAGTCTGTTATCCCGCCGGTTGGCAGAATGCACTTTCCAGGTGGTAGCCTCTCCCCAATATATAGAAAAGTGGGGAGAGCCAACTCAACCGGCTGAACTGACACAACACAACTGCCTGATCTATGGTGATTCAAAATCGAATCGAGCCTGGCCTTTTCGGATGCCGAGTGGTGAATCAATCACGGTAAAAGTAAAAGGCCGCCTAACCAGTAATGACGGGACGTTAATTGTCGATGGAATGTTAAATGGCCTGGGCATCGGTTTTGGTCCCAGTTTTTTGTTCAATAAACATGTAAAAGAAGGCGCTTTACAGTTATTGCTCACCCAATATTATCAA
>JAGPUU010000060.1 GCA_018067325.1 Amphritea sp. | reverse complement strand
CTACGCTATCTATGTCGTACTGGCTGTTCTTTTTCTGGTACAACTGCGGGCCATCTACCATGTAAATGAAGAAAACCTGAAACACGGCGTACCTGAAATTCAACGCTACAAGTTCAAACAGGTCGCGGTATTGAATGTTGCGTATTTTGTTACCTTTGGCTCTGAACTAGCCGTAGTATCTATGCTTCCCCTGTTTTTCCTGGAAACCTTTGAAGGTCTGGACCCGGTCAAAGCAGGCCTACTCGCATCTGGCTTTGCCTTTATGAACTTAGTCGCGCGGCCTACCGGTGGTCACTTGAGTGATACTATTGGGCGTCGTAAGACATTGAGCGTGCTGATTCTGGGCCTGATGGTGGGTTATTTCGTTCTCAGCCAAATTGATGGTAGCTGGTGGATTCCGATGGCAGTCATTGCCACTATGTGCTGTTCCTTTTTTGTTCAAGCTGGCGAAGGGGCTGTCTTCGCGGTAGTACCGCTGATTCAGCGTCGCATGACCGGTCAGATTGCGGGCATGGCCGGAGCCTATGGCAACGTCGGAGCGGTGTGTTACCTCACCGTACTTAGCTTCGTTGATTATTCCACATTCTTTATGGTGATCGGCGCCTCCGCAGCCATAATATTCTTCCTGGTACAGTTTATGGATGAGCCCAGTGGTCAGATAGCAGAAGTGCTACCGGATGGTACTGTACAGCTGATCAATGTTGAATAATCCACAAATCGAGGGATAACTCTGGGGTGGGGTGTTACTAACGACACCACCACCCTTTACCTTGTGAAGAGAAGGGACAATCGATGAATGATCTTGAGTCGCAAACTAACTACCTGCAAGACAGTGTTATAAAACTGTCGGCTGGCCAGCGCAGCGACCAGGGACGTAAGGAGCAAAACGAAGACTGTCTCGGCTTTTTCCACCCTGAGGGAAACCTACTGGCCACCAAAGGTGCTGTTGCCGTTATTGCTGATGGCGTTAGTACAGCCGAAGCTGGGGGCGAAGCCGCACGTTATTGTGTTCAGGAATTTCTCAGCGACTATTTTGACACTCCGGATATATGGACCGTTAGTAAATCGGCCCAAAAGGTACTAACGGCGATCAATCGCCTACTCTATACCCGCAGTCATGAATACCTGTCCACGTCTCGAGGCCACATTTGTACGCTTTCAGTACTGGTCATCAAATCAAAAACAGCTCATCTATTCCACATCGGCGATAGCCGAATCTACCTTATTCGCAACAACGAACTTGAATTACTAACCACAGACCATACCACCCAACTCAACCGTAAAGACAGTTGCCTGGCCCGAGCCATGGGCATGGATACCCATCTGGAAATCGATTACCTATCGATGGAGATCCAGCAGGGAGACCTTTTCCTACTGTCCACCGATGGTGTGCACGATAGTCTGACACCCGCGATGTTGAAACAGATGTCGCTCGCCTCTGAAGATATTCAGCAGAACTGTGAAGAGTTATTGGAGGCCGCTTACGAGGCAGGTAGTACTGACAATCTCAGCTGCCAGTTAGTACGGGTGGACCAACTGAATGATGAATCTATCAATCAGATGAACGATCGCCTGACGATACTGCCCTTCCCTCCTGATCTGGAGCCGGGCATGAAGATTGACGGCTACCTGATTGAAAAAGAACTTTATGCCAGTAATCGCAGTCAGCTATACCGGGTACGTGATCTGGAATCTGATCAAATCTGGGTAATGAAAACACCGTCTCGCAATTACGAAGACGATACTGCCTATATTGAGCGTTTCATCATGGAAGAATGGGTAGGCAGCCGTATCCATAGCCCCCATGTCGTTCCGGTTTATATCCCCAACCGGGCAAAAAACTTTCTCTATTACTTGATGGAATTTATTGAGGGAGTAGCCCTCGACACCTGGATGACCCAAAACCCATCACCAAAACCGGCTCTGGTTATTCAACTGGTCAGACAGATGGCTGACGGACTGAAATCTTTTCATCAGCGTGAAACCCTGCATCAGGACCTGAAGCCAAGCAATATCGTGGTACGCCCCGACAACAGCGCGGTAATTGTTGATTTTGGTTCCGTCTTTGTTGCGGGTATAAATGAGATATTTGTGCCCTTAGAAAGAGACCGGATTCTTGGCACTATGAATTACTCCGACCCAGTATTTCGACTGGGCCAGAACACTGGTATCAAGGGTGACATGTTTTCTCTTGCCGCCATTACCTACGAAATGTTCACCCATAAGCTGCCTTTCGGCAACGCATTGGAAAGCTGTGAAACACCCCAACAGCTAGCAAAACTCAACTATATTCCAGCTGATCGTTACAATCCGATTATTCCTATCTGGTTTGATCGTGCGCTAGAGAAAGCCATGATGATAAACCCGACTCAACGCTACGACAGCATCGACCAGATGATGCAGGACCTAACACAACCCAGCCCTGACTTTCTGGTACCTCGAGAGAAAGAACAGAAAACCCCCAACGCTCTGCTGTTCTGGCAACTGATGTCGCTGGTGTGGTTTATGACCGCCCTGTTTACGCTGATCGCTTTTTGGTTAAAGTAGAACAAGGCATGCTCAATACTGCTCGGTAAAACCCTGACAGAAACGTTACAAACCCCCAAAGTCATGGGGGTTTCTTATCCTCGCCATTCAAACACCAAAAACAATGACGCCAGAAGCAGTTGTAGCGACTGCTGATTTTTTACAGCCTGATGATTACGTCCCGTGACCCGGGCGTAAAAGGTGAAAACGGGGATACGGGGATACGGGGAAGTTGATCAAAATAACAAACAGACAAGACAAAAACTGGAGGCTTATCTACAACCTCCTTGAAGACTAACCCTGTCGCAATTATTCAGCCGGCACGTTGCTTTCAGTCCGATAAAGCGTTATTCCCGATAACAGTTTCAGGATATCCAGAGTCGAAACCGCCCCGCAGATCTGCTCATTCCTAGTAATGAAAATTCGGTGTACCCCTTTGCTGTGCATTGTTTCTGCTAACTCAGTGACAGGGGTTGTGTCAGGGGCCGAGATAATAGACTTAGTCATAATCTCCGCGACCAGGTGATTTTTATGCTGACTGCCTTCAGAAAAACCCAGCTCATCAGGTGAACATCCTTCAAGACTATTGTAATAGTATTGAGTGGTAGGGTTTTCGTTCATGGAATGCTTTGGTTTACCGTCAAAGATGAGAATATCACTCAGGCTTACTACCCCGGAAAACTCTTTTTGTGCAGATAAAACGGGGGCACCGGTGATCTTGTGCCGGTTAAAAAATTCAATCAAGGCCTGGATTGACCAATGCTCTGACACAGTTAATAAATCTTTTGACATGATATCGCTGGCGATCATTTCTGAGCGGGTACTCATAAGATTTTATCCTCTATATCAGTTCTGACTACCTATTTTTTTAGGCTTGAAACTACGATTAAACATACAAACCGGGTGAGTTAACTCTCGAAACTTGTTATCGGCTATCCTGAGCCATTAATGCCCCCGAAACAGATCTGCACTAAGAAACCCAATCAAGTGTTTTCCAGTCCTAATGCCCCCACCTGATAGCAGCATCAGCAGTCCTACAAGGGGGCACACGAAGCGTTAGCTT
>JAGPUU010000053.1 GCA_018067325.1 Amphritea sp. | reverse complement strand
AAGATTTAAAGTTGAGTACGGAGTAGCCGAAGGAAGATGCTAATAAATTTCATATTTTCGCCTAATCAATGATCATGGCAAATTCTTTCACAACAAGGCCTTATTCGTATTTTCCCTAATGCTTAAGCGCCCGGGATAAGATAATCATACACCTAACTCACTGTCACCTACTTCAGCAGGCAGCTCAATCCGCCCAACGGCACACAGATAGAACTAATGACGATGTATAAGTTCTAACACTTAGTACTTCCGCTTAATAAAGATGCAGCCCCCTTCGCCGGTATCCTTATTAATTATCATTTCAACCGGGCTATCAGCCATTTTCACACTCTAGCCTCTAGCACAGGCAGACTTTCCGATGGCTCATCAGGTAAAGTTTCGAGTTCTGTAAAGCCAAAGTCTTCCAGGATGCTGTACGCCGCAGGCAGTACCATTAACAACAGCACCGTCGCCGTCATCATGCCAAACACCAAGCTACAAACCAGTGGCACCAGTACCTGTGCCTGAAGGCTCGTTTCAGATAGCAACGGCAACATGCCGGCCACCGTCGTTACAGAAGTCAGGAAAATCGCTCGAAACCGGTCCCGCACTGCTTGTCCTGCGGCATCATGCAAGCTCATCCCTTCCAGGCTACGACTTTTGACAAATTCCACCAGCAAGATCGAGTCATTTACCACCACACCTGCCAGCGCAACAAAGCCAATCATACTGGGCAAACTCAAGTCCAGCCCCATCAGCATATGCCCCCATATCACACCGATAAGTGCTAAGGGAATATTCAGCAATACAATTACTGGCTCTTTGTAATTGGCAAACTGGAAACTCAACAGCAAGTAGACACCGGCAAGCCCCAATAAGAAACCGCTAACAACAGAACCACTGGTTTCCTGATCATTCTTCACCTCTCCTTCGAGGCTAAAGCTGATACCAGGGTAGCGTTCTGTCAGTAGTGTTAGGTAGTTAAGTTTAATGTCATTAATGACTGCAGCGGTATTCGCCAGCGTCGAATCAACATCGCCGGTTACTGTCACCGTTCGCTGATGATTCACCCGGACAATACGGGAGTACTCTCGTTGTGACGTCACATTAGCAATGGCCGTTAACGGAATGTCTTCACCGGCTGAATTAAAAATAGTCAGATTTTCAAACTCAGACAACGCCTGCGACGCATCATTATCCAGTTTGACACTGATCTCATACGCTTCATTACCACGGTATACATCACTGACTTTAACGCCTTGGTAAGCTGCTCTAAGCTGAGACGCAAGTTGTTGGGCATTCAAACCTGAATTAAGCGCCCCCGCCTGTAATTCAACCCGTAATTGAGGTTTACCCGGGCGCAGATCTGACATCACATTACTGACACCGGTATAACCGGTGATCCAGCCCTGCAGTTGCCATGATGCCTGATACAGTTGATCAAGGTCTTCACCCTGCAAGCGGATCGAAATCGCCTGCCCGGCCGGCCCCATGGAAGGCTCCTTAAACTGCACAGCAATCGCGTCGCTAAACTCTGGCGAGTTTTCCAGCCACAATCGTTTCAACTCGACCAATGATGTATGACGCTTCTCGGCATCCAGCAGGTCCAGACTGATCGTTGCCAGATGCTCACCCGTTTCATGGGCATCCGCATTACTGCTGAAGGTCACTAAGGTATTGCGCACCAGCTGACCATCCGTTTCAGGCGGAAGAGAGGCCAATGATTGATCGAGGCTAACTAGTAGCTGACTCACCACCTCTTCCGTACGTTGAAACGGCGTTCCCTGCGGCAGCAAAATACGCGCCTGTAACTGATTACCTTCAATATCGGGGAAGCCTTTAAATTTAACGACGCCGGCCGCCATCATGCCGATAGAAATGATCAGCATAAAGATCGCTAATCCGACACTAAAATAGCGATAGCGAATCGACCAGTCCGCCATCTTACCCACTCGTTCTGTGAGCTTTGCAAAGCCAACTTCAAATCGATTCCGCCAACCCGCTTCATCGGACTCAGACTGACGGCTCAACGAGTGGTGCAGATGGTGCGGTAATATCAGAAAAGCCTCGATCAGACTAACCGTAAGTACCGCCAGTAATACCACCGGCAATACGCCAAGAATTTGCCCCATATCCCCTTTTAGAAACAGCAAACTACCAAACAGAATGGCCGATGTTATAAAAGAAGAAGCGATTCCCCGGGCGACTTTCTGGATGCCATCAACCGCTGCCTGAAAAGGGTTTTTCCCCTTGCGGAACTCGGTTTCGATACTTTCAGACAATACGATCGCATCATCCATCAGGATACCGATCGCCATCAGCAGAGCGACCAGCGATATCATATTGATACTAATACCGAACGCTGACATCACCACCAACCCACCGAGGAACGAGATCGGCAAACCCATCGCGACCCAGAAGGTGTAGCGCCAGCCAAAGAACATAAACAGTGCCAGAGTAGCCAATAACAGCCCTTGCCAGCCATTGGTTAACAGCAGCGATAAACGGTCTTTTACAATAGAAGCCGAGTCCTGGGTAATCACCAGGGAAGTGCCTTCCGGTAAACGGCTGTTTTCCTGATCGGTATATTGTTTGACTGCATTAAAGACAGTGAGCGAATCATCACTGCTATTCTTACTTATCTCAATCAGCGCAGCCGGAAGCCCATTAAGCTCTATACGCTGTTCCGGCACCTCAAACAGGTCTTCTACCGTCGCAATATCGCCCAACCGCAATTGCCCACCGTGCTCAGTGGTGAGAATAACCAGATCCTCCAGTTCGGATACGCTACGGCGGGCATTTTCAATTCGAACCTGATAAGTGCCATGCCGTGCGTCGATATCTCCGGCGGGCAGGTCCAGCGCCTGGGTTCGGATAAGGTTAGCGATATCATCGATACTGAGTTTATATTGCCGCAGGGCATAAGGTTTTACACTGACACTAAGTTCATGTTCAGAAAAACCCGTCACTGTGGCAATTGGGACGCCCGGTAGTGCCAGTAGCTTGTTACGGTAGTATTCCGCCAGTGCTTTCAGTTCCACCATAGTGGCATCCGATGAGATCGCCACGCTAACCACCGGTTTGGTACGACCCAGTTCTTTAATAACAGCATCTTCCGCGTCAGAGGGGAAATCCGTTATCGCATCTACCGCGGCAGTCACATCATCGACAAACTGTTTAATGTCACCCGACTCTTGCATATCCAGCGTTAACGTACCCAGGTTATCGCGGGCTTCGCACTGCTGCTCGTCCATGAAGCTGATGCCATCAGTAGCATCTTCTAGTCGATTACATATGCCATCTTCTACATCCGACGGACTCGCCCCCGGATAAGCCACCGTGACACTCACCCGGTTCAGATCTACTTCGGGGAATGTCTCTTTTTTCAGCGTTGGTAGTGCCACCATCCCCAACAGAATAATCGCCACCATGAGGATGTTTCCTGCGGTTGGATGGCCGGCAAAGAAGCGAATCATTATTCAGCACTCCCGCTAAACGCCAGATCAGCATCAGAAGAGACTGCTTTTAGCTCATCCTGATATTGCTGATCCGTTACCGGAGCCAGTGGCATGCCTTTTATGACCGGAATAAGATCATTCACGATCACCTTGTCACCCACTGACAGTCCCTCTGAAATAAGCGCAAAATCTCCCTGGGTAAATAATACTTCTACCGCCCGTATTTCCAGCTTCTGCTCGGCGCCTACCAGATAAACCCGACCTTCATGAATCGCTTTACGGGGAATCACCAGTGCATCAATGGCCGGAGCATACAGATCTACTGCGGTATACATTCCCTTAATCAGGGGTGGCCGCTTGCCCGGAATGATTTTTTCGTACGGGTTGTCTACTGCAACGACAATACCCAACGTTCTGCGCACCGGATCGATTGCTTCAGAAAAACGTATGACTTCAGCCTGCCAAACAGCCTGTTTCTGCCCACCAACCAGACTAACCTTTGCTTTCAAACCTAGTTGTTGCAGCACCTCCCCCATTTTTGCCGTCGACAATGATGCCCCACTGACCAATTTTGCCATCTGTTGAATCGGTAGTTGTGCAGTGATCTCAACCCGGTCAGTTGCCAAGGCTTCAAATAGTGCAGTACCGACAGAAACATACTCCCCTTTATCCACAGGCACAGAGCCAATTCGAGCATCAAACGGCATATAAAGTTCGGTACGGCCCAAGTTGGTTTGCTGACTCCGCACCTGTTGTGATGCCCGTTCAATCTGAGCCTGTGCTGATGCCCTGCGGCTAACGTAGGTATTTAGCTGCCCCTGCAGATCAGAGACACTCTGTTGCAACTGTAACAAACTCTGTTTTTCGGTATCTAAAACAGAGCGGGCTATCAGGCGTTTATCCCACATATCCTGGATCCGCTGTAGCTCCTTTCGACCAACATTTAGACTGTCCTGAGCCAATCGCAGTGAACGTCGGCTGGTTTTTTCCTCTTCATCTAACTGCTGCAGTGACGACAGATTAGATTGCAGATCAGCTTCACTCTGCTTCAGAGAGACCTCCACATCCTCAGGGTCAATTCGCAACACCAATACCCCGGCAGCAATACTGCCACCCTGTTTCAAATCTGGATGCATGTAGCTTATTTTACCACTCACCTCGGCCCTATTTTGCAATGCCACCCCGTGTTCAACGCTGCCATAAGCCGTCGTCGTCGGGTGTATTTTTTGCGAGACAACCTCAATCACGCCCACCTGTTTGGGTACTAATCCAACCTTCTGATGCTCTACTGGCGCTTGATTACGCATCATCATTACAACAATAAGCGCAGCCAGAGCGATAACGACAAAAAAGATCAACGGTTTTTGAAAGAGTGATTTCATGGATGAAGTCCAGACAGGAGGATAAATAAGTCACTATTAGCAGTATATAGTAACCAATTTTTATGCTGGAAAACTTTACAGTAATTTACATAGTTTTTGTGTCCCGAGTCACAGCTAAAAACTAATCTCAGAGAAGGAGTATTTAATAGATAGGGAGAAACCACTGCTTAAAGTTTCTCGATTGATTCTGATTTGCGTGCTGAAGTTAACTTGTCAGTAGCCAGTTGACTCTACAGCTATATAGTTAAATTTCCCCTTTGATAGATCTTTATTACCCATTATAAGAGGTAGATCATTGAGGTTTGAGTGGTACAGCTGTTTTAATGAGAACCAAGGTTGAAAATATCCAATGGCATACGATCATTTTTTCTTTGCCAATAAATGGTGAAACTGCCTGTATTACTCCATCATAAAGGGTAAGCGAAGCAATGCTCAATGAGGCTGGTACATGGAAATAATTAGTGATGACTCCATAGAACTCGAGGAGATCCCTAGTGACTCAGAGTCGGAGCAAGTAACCCGTAAGTCATACCGGTTGCAGGTTAAAAACAAAAAACAGTTCTTTCTAAAGATAGATGAGCGCTGTTTTCCATTAGTTGATATCAGTGATAGCGGTATTTGTATCACAGTACAAGCCGATACTGAGTTCCCCCAAGACGCAATTCTAAAAAGCTGTGAGCTTATCTTGGGTGATAGAAGTTTTGATAATCTTGAGGGTGAAATCGTTCACATGTCGGTCGATGGCGATGGAAACTGGATCAGCGGGATAAAGTGGACTTTTATCGATGAGCAGACTCACCCAGATTTAGAAGAGATGTTAGCTCATCTTCGGAGAGAGTTTTTTGAAAATGTCTAATAGCGAAAACATAGACCTCATGAGTTTGTTGTTGAGTGAAGAGGTCACCGACAACATAGAAGAGTTACAGCAGCTCAACGACATCATTTTCTGTGATACAGAAAACCTGCCAATGAATGGTACTGAGCAAAATAAGGGAAAGCTCATATGGCAAACTGACAATGACAAATTTGCGATTCATGTATGGAAAATCAAAGGAAAAGTCAGTTTGAAGTTCATCCCTAAACCTAATTCTGACTGCTCAGTGGAAAGATTAGCAAAGGTTGCTTTAAAGGCGATCCTGGAAGATCTAGAGAAGGCTAAACCATGACTATTATTGTTTGCCCAAAATGCTCCAAAAAACATCGAGCAGATACCAGCCGGATAGTAGCCAAGAAAAAATTCCTTGTGCGCTGTAAAGCCTGTGAGCATAAATTTGTAGTAAACCTTGATAATAGCGATGCAGTTCAGCCGGTTACACCTTCTCAGCCAGAAGTGCAGACTCCCTCTGTAGTCCAGACCAGCGGTACTAAAACCCCGCGTAAGATCTGCGTCACTCTCAGCAAAGGAGGTGTAGGTAAAACAACAACGGCGGTAAACCTAAGCGCCGGGCTGGCAATGTCAGGCTTTAAAGTCCTGCTTATCGATACAGATACCCAGGGCCAATCTTCTTTTCTCTTAGGAATAAGGCCCGCAGCCGGTCTGACGGAATTACTAACAGGGGAACTTCCTCCGAAAGAAACCATTATTAAAGCAAGACCAAATCTTGACCTGCTGAGTGGAGGTCGTTCGCTCGCTGGCGCTAAGCGTATTATCGATAAGAAAAGTTTTGGCTCTGAATGGACCTTGTCTGAGGCACTGGAAAAGGTCGATAAAGATTATGATTTTGTCATTATAGATACCTCACCAGGCTGGGACCAGCTAACAGTGAATGTTCTCTTATATGCTGACGAGATACTGACGCCTGTTTCATTAGAAGTATTGTCGCTTCATGGCCTTGCTGAATTCACTAAGAATCTGCACGCCATCAAGAAGTATAAAGAGATAGATCTTAAATATGTTCTACCCACATTTTTGGATACCCGGGTTGAACAACCTAAAGATATCTACAGAAAACTGCAGGGCATTTATGGTGATAAAGTCTGTACGCCAATTCGTTACGACGAAGAACTGAGTAAAATCCCGTCCCATGGCAAGACCATCTTTGAGTTTCGTCCTGATGGAGATGCAGCGGCAGATTACGGCGCTTTAGTCAGAAGAATAGCCAGAAACAAGAATTTATTACTAGGCTGAAATGAATCTCTAGGAACATCACTAGCTTGGCAACATGATGCACGAAGTGTCAGTCCCCCCGAAGGGGTCATCTACTAGCTTGGCTCAATTATTTTATAGATTCCATTGCATCAATCCAACTCTGGATGCCATTACCAGACTCAATCTGCTGAATTCCTTTTTGGGTAAAGGTTCCTTCGGTAGCAATGGAGTCACCGATCTCTTTATAACTTAATTGCGGGTTTGCTTCGGCAAATGTGATGGCGCTACCGATGGAATGAGCGACCATCTGCCGGGCGGTGGTTGGATCCATGCCTTGCTCAGTACTCCAGTCGATCAAGGCTTGTATCAAAAAGTAACTCCAGCCATGTAAACAGGCATGGGCCAGTGCTGTATCAA
>JAGPUU010000048.1 GCA_018067325.1 Amphritea sp. | reverse complement strand
TTGAGCCCGGCCTTGTCCTGCGTAACTTTGATGTTGATTCGGGTCAGAGCGTTGATCAGAAAGCGCTTGCGGAAGCGACCCGCAGGGTGTTCCGCACTGGTTATTTTGATGATATCCAAATTGCCCGGGATGGCAATGTGTTGATTATCAAAGTTCAGGAGCGCCCCGCAGTCAGTATTATTCGCCTAGAGGGTAATAAGGTACTGGAAGACGAGGTGCTGCTGGATGGTCTGAAGCAGAATGGTCTTCGTGAAGGTGATGTGTTCAAGCGGGCGACCTTAGATAAAATCCGTCAGGACCTGTTGCGACTCTATGCAGGTCAGGGGCGTTATGGCGCCGCGATAGAAGCAGAAGTTGAGCCGTTATCTGAAAACCGTGTAGCCTTGAATATAGATATTAAAGAGGGCAAGGTTGCCACTATTCAGCATGTTAATATTGTTGGAAACTCAGTATTTACTAATGAAGAACTCCAAGAAGAGTTCTCTCTGAAGCTCTCTGGTTTTTGGGATTTTTTCAGTGATTCTGATAAGTATGCCCGGGAAAAACTGGCGGGAGACCTAGAGCGTCTACGATCATATTATCTTGATCGGGGATATATTAATTTCACAATTGATTCATCTCAGGTGTCATTGTCGCCGGATAAGAAACATGTTTACGTTACCATCAGTGTTACTGAGGGTGAGAAGTTTAGTGTTGGGGAAATTACCGTTGCAGGTGAGCTGGTTGTCGATAAGCAGGAGCTGCTAAACGAGATTACGGTTATAGAGGGCGCAACATTCTCTCGTCGAGAGATGACTGCGTCACAGGATGCGTTAACCCGCAAGTTGGGTGATAACGGCTACCTCTTTGCTAATGTAAGCCCGGTACCGAAGGTTGGTGAAGATAACACCGTTAATTTGCAGTTTTTCGTTGCCCCAGGCAAACGCACTTATGTTCGGCGTATCTCTATCAAGGGAAACACCAAAACCGCAGATGTGGTTACGCGTCGCTCCGTTTCTCAAATGGAAGGCGGAATTGCTTCAACGGCTTCGATTGAGCGGTCTAAGCAACGAATTGCTCAAACTGGATATTTCAAAGATGTAAATGTAGAAACTTCACCGGTACCTGGTACTGATGACCAAGTTGATTTGCAGTACAGTGTTATTGAGGATAATACCGGTAACTTTGCTGCCAGTGTCGGCTTCTCTCAAACCAGTGGAGCGATTTTTAACCTAAGTGTCGAGCAGGATAACTTCCTTGGCTCAGGTAACAGTGTCGGTTTCGGTATTACCCAAAGTGACACCATTACTGAGTACAAATTCAGCTATGTAGAGCCTTATTATACTGTCGATGGTGTTAGCCGGGGTTATAACGTCTATTCTCGTGAGACTAACTACGATGAAGAAAACGTCAGTAATTACTCCACTGATGCCATAGGCGGTGGTGTTAATTTTGGTTATCCGATGGATGACTACCAGCGCCTCAACTTTAGCTTTAACTACGAAGGGCTAAAAGTAAAAACGGTGGGAGATACGTCTCAGGAAGTGTTTGACTTTATCGATGCAGAAGGGGACCAGTACAATATCTTTAATGCGAAGTTTGGTTGGAGTGATAATCACCTTGATCGAAAGATCTTCCCCACTGACGGCTACTCTCAGAGTGCGTCCATTGAGATTGGTATTCCTGGAAGCGACCTGTCTTACCATAAAGAACAGTATAAGGGACGTATCTACTATCCTCTGAATGAAACCGGTCTTGTCGCGTCTGTGCGTGGTCGACTGGCCTATGCTGGTAAGTTAGGCGATAACGCTTATCCTTTCTTTAAAAACTATTACAGCGGTGGCCTGAGTTCGGTACGGGGTTTTGAATCTAACTCTCTGGGGCCTCGTGACTCTAAAAACGACCCCTTCGGCGGTAACGTTGCTATTGATTTCAGTGGTGAATTAATCTTCCCAGTACCTTTCATGGAAAATACTGATTCAATGCGGACGTTGATCTTTGCAGATGCAGGTAATGTATTCCAGACAGAGTGTCCTTCTGGAAGTGCCGGTTGTGATAGCGGCATTATGTTAGATCAGTTACGTTATTCTGCAGGCTTAGGTTTTAGTTGGCTAACGCCTATTGGTCCGATCTCTATAGCGCTTTCTCGGGCGCTTAAATCAGAAGATACGGATGATAAACGGTTCTTTGAATTTGCACTTGGCCGAACTTTCTAAGGAGAAAAAATATGTTTCGATCACTGATGATCATCGCCGGACTAATGTTCAGCCTTAATGCGATGGCGGAAAAAATGGGTACTCTGAGTGTTCAGCAAGCATTGCTGACGAGTAAAGCTGCGGAAGCGTTCCGTGATCAATTGAAGTCAGAGTTTAGTGGTGATCAGAAGCAGCTAATGGATTTAGAGGCCCAGGCTAAAAAGATTCAGGAAAATATCAAAAAAGGTCAGGGTACTCAGTCTAAGGAAGTGCAAGATCAACAGCGGGTACAGTTTCAGAAGGCCTATGGTGAATATCAGCGCCTAGCGAAGGAACTGCAGCAGAAACAGCGTCAACGTGAAGAAATTTTTCTGAAAGAGATGCGCCCTAAGCTGGATAAAGTTATCCGTGGTCTGATCGATAGTGAAGGTTATGACATCGTCGTCAACAAAGAAGCCACCATCTTTGCGAAGCCTGGGTTGGATATCACCGCTAAAGTTGTTGAACTGCTGAATAAGCAGTAATTTACCGATGTCGAAGTCGCGTTATTCTGTAACTGAACTGGCAGCGCTATTGGGTGCGGAGCCAGTTGTGTCGGATTTACATATTAATGGGATCGGGACGCTGGAGTCTGCAACTGAAACGCAGCTGTCATTTTTGCATAATAGTCGTTATCAGCAGCAACTGACGGACAGTGTAGCGGGTGCCATACTGGTGAAAGAAGACCATCGGCACAATGTACGATCGGTTGCGCTTGTTGTTGATGATCCGTAC
>JAGPUU010000043.1 GCA_018067325.1 Amphritea sp. | reverse complement strand
TGGCAGCATCCGCTTCCTTGCCCGGGTCGAACCAGCTGTTCACCCAGATGATCTTCAGCTTAGCTTCCGGATTGTATTTACTGAGGGCCAGTTGAGTCGCATTGATATCGCGGATAACTTCAGGAATAGGGAAAGATGCGATATAACCGATTTTGTTGCTCTTAGTAACCTGAGAGGCAACGTAACCTGCTACATAGCGGCCTTCAAATGTGGTGGAAATATAGGTGCCCATGTTCTTGGCCATCTTATAGCCGGTGGCATGTTCGAAGGCTACTTTAGGGAACTGTTTAGCGACTTTGAGGGTAGGGTTCATGAACCCGAAAGAGGTGGTGAAAATCAGGTCGTGTCCAGTCTTAGCAAGGTTATATATAACTCGCTGGGCGTCAGCGCCTTCAGCGACGTTTTCCACATAGGTGGTTTTTACTTTATCCCCGAACTCTGCTTCAACAGACAGACGCCCCTGGTCATGCTGATAAGACCAGCCGTGATCACCGATAGGGCCGACATACACAAAGCCTACTTTGAGAGGTTCAGCTGCCTGAACGGATAGAGTAGATAGTGCTGCCATGCATACACCAGCGGTGAGGCCAGTAACCAGCTTGCTAAATTGACGACGTTTCATGCGTCCTTCTCCTGTTGAGTCGAATAGATTGTGACAGGCTAAAAAAGTTGACCGTTAAGTCAGTTGTTTATTTATAAAGCAAAAAACTGACCAATTAAACCTTTTCCTGCTAACTGGCCGAATCCCGGATCATATCGACACCGGAATCTGATCAAGATGGGCATTATGACTTTAGCTTGCCCCCCAATGGTGCGCAAGTTCAGTCATGGCTTTGCCCTGTTGATAAAACCGGGCGTAATTTATGCGTGCTTAACTCTTGGCGTAAAAAGGATTTCCCAGTGACATCGGTGCCACCAGACGGCTGCGGGTCTGGTTGCTCGAAAGAATCACCAACACCACAATAGTTGCCAGATACGGCAGCATCGCCAATAGGTTAGGGGATACGGCAAAGCCAAGTCCCTGGAATACCAGATGAAGAATACTGGCCAGGCCAAAGAGCCATGCGCCCAGCAATACCCGTTCTACTTTCCAGCTGGCAAAGACTACCAGTGCCAGTGCGATCCAGCCTCGCCCGGCGGTCATGTTCTCGGCCCAAAGCGGCGTGTAGGCCAATGACAGATAACCACCGGCAAGTCCTGCCATAGCGCCACCGAAGATGATTGCCAGATAACGGGTTCTCATTACGGGCAGGCCTATAGCGTTGGCTGCGTGAGGGTTCTCGCCCACCGCCTTGAGTACCAGCCCCGGGCGGGAATAGTTGATAAACCAGTAAACCGCAGCAAATAACAGGAATGATAGGTAGACGACCAGATCCTGACCAAACAGCATTCGTCCTATTATCGGCAGATCTGTCAGTACTGGGATATGGATTGGGTCTAGGCCTGCAATCGGTTTGCCAACAAAATCACTGCCAACAAAGGCGGAGAGCCCGGTACCGAAAATGGTCAGCGCTAACCCCGTTGCCACCTGGTTAGCGCTTAGCTCCATGGTAATAAGACCAAAAATTAGAGACATTAGCACGCCCGCGACCATGGCCAGTAGGAAGCCCAGCAGTAAGCTACCTGAGAGCAGCGTGACGATAAAGCCGACAACGGCACCCATCAGCATCATGCCTTCTTGTCCGAGATTGAGCACGCCGCTCTTTTCACAGATCAGTTCGCCCATAGCAACAATTAGCAGCGGTGTGCCGGTGCGGATCATGGCGTAGAGTATATTGGTAATCAGATCAATATCCACGGTGTCGTTATCCCTGTGTCTCTGTCGCTAATGGTTGCAAGGTTTTTGCTTTTTTGGGCTTGAGGCGGATACGGAACGTAATAAGTACATCACAGGCCAGTAGGTAGAACAGCAGCATGCCCTGAAACAGTCCGGTCAGCGCTAAAGGCAGGCCAAGACTTATCTGTGCCATCTCTCCTCCCATATATAGCAGGGCCATTAATAAGCTGGCGAACAGTATTCCCACCGGGTGCAGACGGCCCAGAAACGCAACGATGATCGCCGCATAGCCGTAGCCGGGAGATATTTGTGGAATCAGCTGTCCAATGGGGCCGGTGACTTCACCCACTCCAGCCAAACCAGCCAAACCACCGCTGAGTAGTAGTGCAAAGTAGGTGAGTCGTTTCTCTTTGAAACCGGACAGTCTGGCGGCGCCGGCATCCATTCCCATTACTTTAATCTGGAAGCCATAGAAGCTGCGGCTCATCAGCACCCAGACCGCAACGACAGCCAGTAATGCCAGGGCTATACCAAAGTTTACGCGGGTACCTTCAATCAATATCGGTAACAGTGAGGCATCGCCAAAGAGTGCAGACTCAGGGAAGTTGTAACCTTCAGGGTCTTTAAGTGGGCCATGTACCGCCCAAAGCAGAATATTCAGGGCGATATAGTTCATCATGATAGTGGTTAATATTTCATTGGTGTTGAAGCGGACTTTCAGAATGGCCGCAATACCAGCCCAGAACATTCCGCCGATTATCCCGGCGATCAGTACCAGAGGGAGTACCCAGAATCCTTCAGCTTCAATCAGTTGCAACGCGATGTAACTACCAAATAGTCCACCCATTAGCAGTTGGCCTTCGGCGCCTATATTCCATATTTTTGCTTTGAATACCACGGACAGACCTATGGCACAGAGCAGGATGGGCGCTGTTTTTACACAGAGTTCCGCGATTCCGTGGGTATCAGATATAGGGACGTAGAGAATCGTGATTAGCGCATCAACCGGATCAACACCTAGTACAGTAAAAAGTATTGCGCCGGTTAGCATCGTCAGAAATGCGGCTAACAGGGGTGAAAGATAAGCCATTGTGGTGGAGCGTTCACCGCGAGGTTCCAGTTTGATCATCGGGTTGCACTCCCTTCGCTGGTGGGCTGGCTAAAGTCGCCGGCCATCATCCGTCCGAGTTCTTGTATCGATGACTCTGGAGTCGGTTTGAACGGTGAAAGAGCGCCGTCGCAGATCGCGCCTATTCGATCAGATATCAGAAATAGTTCGTCGATATCTTCAGAGACCACCAGAATGGCAGCCCCCTGATCTCTCAGTTGAATCAAGGCTTTGTGGATTGCGGTTGCAGCACCGATGTCGACACCCCAGGTGGGGTGGGCGGCAATCAAAATTTTAGGGTTCTGCATGATCTCCCGGCCAATAATAAACTTCTGTAGATTACCACCGGACAAGCTATCGGCCTGGGCGTTGCGGCCGGCTGTTTTGACTTTATATTGTTCGATAATATCATCGGCAAAGGCTTCAGCCTTATTCCAGGCAACCATCCCTTTACTCACCATGCCTGTTAGATATCCCGTCAGCAGCGCGTTTTCGGTCAAACTCATTTCCGGGACGGCTCCTCGTCCAAGGCGCTCTTCAGGGACAAAGGCCAGGCCCCATTGCCGCCGCTTATCCGGCGGCAGTTTACCGACCTCGGTCTCTGCAAAACGGATGGTTTTACCATCCCGGCAAAGATGTTCTCCGCTCAGACTGGCTAGTAGCTCCTCCTGTCCATTGCCAGCAACGCCCGCGATGCCAACGATTTCACCCGCATTCACTATCAGGTTGATATTTCTCAGGTGTACGCCAAAAGGATCGTCGCTAGGTAGGTTCAGCGCG
>JAGPUU010000028.1 GCA_018067325.1 Amphritea sp. | reverse complement strand
ACTGATATTCAGTACCCTCTTTGGCAGCGCTAAGCGCTGCTTTTTTTTGTCTAAAGTTTGCGTATGATTTTTAAGAATCTATCTCTATCAGGTTTACTTGTACCGAAGTATCGCTAACGTCCCAGCGGATATTCAAGTCATGTAAACGAATACCATATTCCCGCTTCTCAGGTTTGTTCTTATGGTAGGCGGGGCGGGGGTCGCAGAGTAATACTTCACTGATCTGCTGTTTCAGTGGTTGATTCAGGCGGCTGCTGTGTTCGGCTAATTGTTGTTCTGCAGTAGGACTGAAATTGACCGGAAGGTCGAGGGTTTCTATGGAGCTGGCCAGGCTGAATTCTGCTTCGGGAATAATATCAGCGTAGGGGAGGTAGGGCTTAATATCGATAATTGGAGTTTGATCCAACAGATCTGCACCTTTGACGTCCAGCAAGATTCGGGAGCCTTCCGAACGTATTCCTTCGAGCTTTACCGGGGATAGACCGATGGGGTTTGGCCGGAAAGGTGAGCGGGATGCCAGTACGCCTAACTTATCATTTCCTCCGAGACGGGGCGGTCGCACCAACGGTGACCAGCCTTTGCCGACACAGGCACTGAATATAAACAGTAGCCAGATATGGCTACATTGCTCCAGACCTCTAACGGCATCAAGGCTGTTGTAGGGGGGGAGTAGCTCAATGGTGGCGGTCATTGAGTTGGCCAGACCCGGTTGTCGGGGAATGCCAAACTTCTCTTTATATCCGCTGTGGATAACCGCTATCGGTTCAAACGTTATGCTGGAGGTCATCATTTAAACCCGGTTACTGTGGGAGTTGAGAACGTTATTCTGCCCCCTGTCTTAATTAACTGCCAGTGGCGCATCAGGTGACTTCTCAGTTTGTTTCTCTTCTGGCTTATCTTCAGGGGTCTCTTGCTCTTGTTTGTGTTTCTGACTCTCGTGCCGTTCGACGACAGGTGAACGATGTTCTACTGGACTTAAACTACTCCAGTAACGAGAGCTTTTTTCAGCCTGCTCACCTAACCGGTGAATATGACTGAGTGAGTCGAGTAGGTTTGTTCCCTCATCGGGGCTCAGGCGTCCCTCGATCATAGCATCCAGAACGTTCTGCTTGATTTTCTGGTACTTGTTTTCTAATTTATGCAAAACCTCACGTGTTTCAGAGGACGATGCGTATAGCTCGTCTTCAACAACGGCAGCATCTAGCATCTTATTGGTTATTTTTTTCAGCTCGTAGATATCTTTCTGAGTATTGCTGTCATTGATCTGATCAAAGCGTTCACTGTATTCCACAATCAGGCTGGAGAGTCGGGCCATCTCATTAAAGTAGCGTGCTACCCGCATGGCGCTAGGTAGAATTTGGGAGCTTTCTTCGCTGAGTTGTTGCTGTGCCAGTTTCTGATTGAACTTGCCGATCTCTATGATCAACTTGTTGATGATTAACGATTGAGATCGGATATGAGGACTGTCTGATACTTCGGCGCTGATTGCCTGCCTGGCCAGCGTCGCTGTCATTCGGCTTACCCGTCCCAGTTCTCGTGTCATAGCATCAATAGCCAGAGGCGGGGTTTCAAGTATGTTTTTGTCCAGATAACGGGCTTTGGCAAGGTCTTCATCATCACGACGAAATCGTGTTTTCAGAAATTTAACCATCGGCGTGGTTAGAGGCCACATGATGACCACCCCGACAATATTAAACAAGGTGTGGAACAGGGCGAGCAGGATAACCATATCGACGCTCTCAGTAAGGTTTGATCGGTTAATTATTCCAGATAGCCCGATCAAAAGGAGCAATCCGACTGTCCCGGTAATCAAGTTAAAGAAAACATGAGCGCAGGCGATCCGTTTTGCATTTGAGGTTGCGCCGATCACAGACAGTGCGGCGGTAGAGGTAGTGCCTAGATTAGCGCCAATTACCAGAGCACCTGCCGTTGCTAACGGAATTGCCCCGGTAGCGGCCATCGATAGAGTGATGGCCATGGCAGCGCCGGATGACTGAATCAGTACGGTTAGAATGAACCCTGCCAATACAAACAGAGCAAGACCATAGCTGGTTTGACTAATCGCTTCGAACGGGATGCTGTTCTCGAGTCCGTTAAAGGTGTCTTTAAGAAACGACAGACCGATAAAGAAAACCCCAAACCCTGTCAGACTAGTACCTAGGTGGGCGTAACGCTTTTCGCCACCGACCAGACTCATCATCACGCCGGCCCCAATCATGGGTAGAGCAAATGCGCTGATCTTAAAGTTAAATCCAATCGTGGCTACCAGCCAGCCCGTCATGGTACTACCGATATTACAGCCATATATCACAGCGATGGATTGCCCCAGATTGAGCAACCCGGCATTAACAAAACCGATAGTGGCAACGGTAACAGCGCTGGACGAATTAACCAATGCGGTTATCGCCGTACCGGAGATTAAACCTCGCAGTTTAGATCGGGTGGCGGCTTCAAGGACTTTACGAAGAGTCTGACCGGCCGCTCGTTTTAAGCCATTGGTCATTAGTTGCATGCCGAGCAGGAAAAGGCCAAGACCTCCTATTAAGTCACCGATGTTACTCAGATCCATGCGTTCTCCTCAGAAAGTGTTGCGGGGGTGTTTTTTTATTCTTATTACTTAAGCTTGCGGTTGCAAGTGCTCAGGCTTAAGTTTCTGATTCAATAGTCATAAAAGCGGCAAATCAACGTAAATGCAACTGTTTTGCGGTATGAGCGATAGTCCATATATAAACTTTCTGACATCCAGCGCGTTTCAATGCTCTGCTTATTTCTGCTGCCGTAGTGCCGGTTGTCATCACATCATCGATGACCGCAACAGATGAGGGTGGTTTCTGAGAGCATTGAAAACTGTTGCGTAGATTTTTTTGTCGGGCTTTGCGATCCAAGTCTGCCTGATGGGGGGTGTCCGAAGTTTTAATCACCAGCTTTGTGTTGAAGGGAATATGTAGTTTTTTTGCCACTTGGCGTCCCAAAAGAGCGGCCTGATTATATTGTCGTTCCAACAAACGCTTTCGGTGCATCGGCACTGGGATAATCAACTCTGGCATCTGAGTGGCTATCCCAAGGCTCAATATATGTGAGCAGAGTAGTTCTGCTAAGGGATTAAGGTAATGTGACTGATTACTAAACTTTGCTAACTGGATCAGCTGGTCGACAGGGAAGCGATATTCAAATGGAGCAATTGCTTGTTCAAATGGGGGCGGTTTTTTCTGGCAAGAGGGACACATTAGCGGGGATGGATCGCGGGTATTTAAAGGAATGCCGCAGCGTAGGCAGGCGTGGCTTATCCAAGGGAGGTCTGTGAGGCAGGAATGACAGAGCTGTGTTGCGTTAGCAGGGTTCAGTTCACAGAGAATGCATCGGCTGGCCTGGTTAAATAATAACCACTTGTTTTTAAATTGTGTAATCATTGGTTGACAGATCCTTCTGTCGTATTAAAATTAGGCCTTTAGAAAATCCTTATCTTTCGGCACTAACACAGGATAGACGCGGCGATGCAACAAAACCAGACTGAGACCAAACACGACTGGACAGAACAGGAAGTGCAGGCGTTATTTGATCTGCCATTTAATGATCTGTTATTTCAGGCGCAGGTTGTACATCGCCAGTTTTTCAATCCGAATGAAGTGCAGGTTAGTACGTTGTTGTCGATCAAAACCGGCGCGTGCCCGGAAGATTGTAAATATTGCCCTCAGAGCGGTCACTACAATACCGGTCTTGAGAAAGAGCGATTGATGCAGGTTGATGCCGTCATGGAGAAGGCAAAAAAAGCCAAAGAGACGGGGTCTACCCGTTTCTGTATGGGCGCTGCCTGGAAGCATCCGGCCGATAAAGATATGCCCTATGTTATCGAGATGGTAAAAGGTGTCAAAGCATTGGGACTGGAAACCTGTATGACACTAGGTATGTTGGATGAGGGTAAAGCGGATCAGCTATCTGAGGCTGGACTTGATTATTACAACCACAATCTCGATACCTCGCCAGAGTTCTACGGAAAGATAATTACCACCCGTACCTATCAGGACCGTCTGGATACTCTGCACCATGTGCGTGAATCTGGCATGAAGATTTGCTCCGGTGGCATTTTGGGCATGGGTGAAACTGCTACCGATCGAATCGGCTTGTTGCAACAGTTGGCCAATATGCCAAAACAGCCGGAAAGTGTACCGATCAACATGTTGGTAAAAGTAGCAGGAACTCCGATGGAAAACGTGGAGGATCTGGATCATCTTGAGTTCGTCCGTAATATTGCTGTTGCCCGGATTATGATGCCTCAATCCCACGTACGCTTATCTGCGGGCCGTGAAAGTATGAGTGATGAGATGCAGGCGCTGACCTTTTTGGCCGGTGCGAACTCAATTTTCTATGGTGAGTGTTTGTTGACGACGCCGAATCCTGAGACGCACCGTGATCTTCAGCTGTTTAAGCGTTTGGGTATTAATCCTGAACAACGTATTTCTGACGCTGATGAAACACAGGAACAGGCGATTATCAGTGATCTGCAAAAGCAGAAAGATAGCTCTGTTTTTTACGAAGCCTGATTCACCTTACCCGCCGGGTTGTCACTGACAACCCATAAAGGACCTGACCATGTCTTTTGATCAGCTGGGCGCTGAATTACAGGCGCGTAAAGAGCAGTCTCTGTATCGTCAGCGACGTATATTGCAAAGTCCGCAATCGCCAGAAGTGATTGTGGATGGCAAGGCCTGTCTGGCATTCTGTTCTAATGATTATCTGGGGTTGGCAAACCACCCTGACGTTATTGCCGCTTTGAAAAACGGCGCTGACCTCTATGGTGTCGGCGGTGGTGCCTCGCATCTGGTGAATGGCCATAGTCAGGCTCACCATGCGTTGGAGGAGGAGTTGGCGGAGTTTACCGGACGTCCACGGGCGCTCCTGTTTTCAACCGGTTATATGGCTAATATCGGCGCAATTAACGCGCTGCTAGATAAGCGCGATGCGGTATTTCAGGACAGAGTCAATCATGCTTCCCTGCTGGATGCAGGTTTACTCAGTGGGGCCCGTTTTCAGCGCTTTCTGCATAACGATTCAGACAATCTCACCTCTCGCTTACAACGCACCGAA
Organism: Amphritea sp.; assembly: GCA_018067325.1. GTDB lineage: Bacteria > Pseudomonadota > Gammaproteobacteria > Pseudomonadales > Balneatricaceae > Amphritea. Next base: position 8,645 of record JAGPUU010000028.1, on the reverse strand, counting down.
GCCCGTCGAAAATTAGTCGTCTGTGATGGCGTTTTCAGTATGGATGGTGATCTGGCGGAGCTGCCAGCAATCTGTAAAACTGCCGCTGATCATAATGCCTGGGTGATGGTTGATGATGCCCACGGTTTAGGTTGTATCGGTAAACAGGGCCGAGGCACGGTAGATCATTTCAATCTTGGTAGCGACCAGGTACAAGTCTTAATGGGTACCCTGGGTAAAGCCTTTGGTACTTCGGGTGCCTTTGTTGCCGGTTCTGAAGAACTGATTGAAACCCTGGTGCAGCATGCTCGCACCTATATCTATACCACCAGTATGTCACCGGCTATTGCCGAAGCCACCCGAGCCAGCCTGAAGCTGGTGCAGCAGGACGAATGGCGCCGGGAAAAACTAAATCATCTGATTGCACGTTTCAGAAACGGCTGTGAGCAGTTGGGCCTGCCATTAATGGATTCACCGACACCCATTCAACCGATTATGGTGGGTGAGGCTGATCGGGCGATGGCTATCAGTGCTGCGCTGGAAGCGAAAGGGATCTTTATCGGCGCAATAAGACCGCCAACTGTGCCCCAGGGGGCTGCCCGTTTGCGGGTAACGCTCAGCGCTATCCATACCGATGAACAGCTGGACCGTCTGCTAGATGCATTGTCGGTAGTGATGACTGAGGTGTTGGGGGGTGAGAGCGTCTGATGCTGTACTCTGAACAACATGGCAATCCCGAAGGAAGGCCGCTGGTGCTTATTCATGGTTGGGGTATGCACAGTGGCATCTGGCAAACGCTGATACCCGAGCTTGAAGCGGACTACCGAATTACACTCATCGATCTGCCGGGCCTGGGGCAGAGCGCTAATTGTTTACCCCAGCCCTATGACCTCGATGCTGTCATCCGATCGCTGGTGGAAGCGGCACCTGAGTCTGCGCTCTGGCTGGGTTGGTCTCTTGGTGGCATCATCGCCATGGCATTTGCTCAGCATTACCCTGAGAGGGTTTCAGGGCTGATTACGTTAGGCAGCAGTCCTTGCTTTGTTGAACGCAGAGACTGGTCGTTCGGTATGGATGAAACGATTTACCGTCAGTTTGAAAATGATTTGGCAGGCTTTCCTGCTAAAACTCTGCAACGCTTTAATATGCTTCAGGTGAAAGGCAGTGCGGTCGCCCGATCAGATCTTAAAATTTTGAAAAAAATAGTCTCTGAAGTTGATCCAACAACTCAGGGGTTAGTCGACAGTTTGTCGCTGCTACGCGGTGACTATCGGGATCTTTATCGGAATTCTCAAACGACTAGTCTCCACCTTCTCTGTGAATTGGATACTTTGGCGCCTGCAGCAATGGCTGCTGCACTGAATCAGCTTCAGCCAGCGGCACAGGTTCAGTTGTTGGCAGGTCAGTCCCATGTAGGGTTTCTTTCTGAGCCTGCGGTGCTCGCTGATAAAATCCGGATACAGTATTCATGAGTGCTCAGTTTCTTAAACCGCAGATTGCTGAATCTTTTAGCCGGGCGGCGGTGAGTTATGACAGCGTTGCTCAACTACAGCGTAGAATTGGCCATCATCTATTGGAAAGTCTGGATCAAAACCCCGTTCCAGTAGTGATGGATCTAGGGTGTGGCACCGGTTATTTTGCGCCTTTGCTGATAGAGCAGCTGCGGCCAGAGCAATTGATCTGTTTCGACCTGGCCCAGGGAATGCTGGAGTACGCTAAACAGACCCGTGCCACTGCTAATACTTTATGGCTTTGCGGTGATGCAGAAAATATTCCTCTGGCAGATAACTCCGTTGATTTGATCTTCTCTAGTTTGGCTATTCAGTGGTGTGAGAATCTGCCTTCTCTGTTCAGTGAAGTTGCCCGGGTACTTAAGCCCGGAGGACGTTTCTTGTTCAGTACCCTGGGCCCTGAAACGCTGTTTGAATTGCGAGATGCCTGGTCAGCGGTGGATAAGTTTCAGCACGTGAATCGCTTTATCAGTTTTGAAACCCTTCAGGCGCAGGCGACTGAGCACCTGCAAGAAGTTAGCCTGAGAGAGGGGCGTGAGGTACTGCTTTATGATCAGTTGCGTGAACTGACAACTGAATTGAAAGGGATAGGCGCGCATAATATCAGTGCCGGACGACAGAGTGGTCTGACTGGTAAAGCGCGGATTTCAGCTTTTAAACAGGCTTACGAACAGTTTCGAGGGGCAGAAGGGAAACTACCTGCAACCTATCAAGTTTTTTATGGTGACTATATAAATGGATAGGCTAAATGGCTAAGCGTACCTTTTTCGTTGCAGGCACTGATACTGATGTAGGTAAAACGGTTGTATCAGCAGGGTTACTGGAAGCAGCAAATCAACGCGGCTTATCGACCATTGCCCACAAGCCGATTGCCGCGGGTTGTGAGCAGACGCCGGATGGGCTGCGCAATAGCGATGCCTTGTTGTTGCAGCAAACGTCATCGATCACGTTGCCCTATGAGCAGGTTAACCCGATCGCACTGGAGCCCGCTATTGCGCCTCATATAGCGGCAACTCAAATTGGTCGTCGACTGGATGCTGATCGGATGGCTGCGCTATGTCGGGGGGTGATGATGCAACCGGCTGACTTTATGATAATTGAAGGTGCGGGTGGATGGCGTGTACCGCTGAATAGTCGTCAGACGCTGGCAGATCTGCCAAAAATGTTGCGCACTCCGGTTATTCTTGTGGTGGGAATGAAACTGGGATGTATCAGTCATACGTTGCTGACGGTCGAAGCGATTGTAAAAGACGGTTTGCGGTTAGCTGGATGGGTGGCCAACCGGGCAGAACCTCAAATGAGTTGCTATAACGAGAACCTAGAAACCCTTAAATCTATGCTTTCCGCACCCTTATTGGCTGAAATTCCCCATATTGAGGACTGTTCTTCTGTAAATGTGGCCAAATACATTGATTTGGAGCCGTTACTCAGTGGTCAATAAATGAACTGTTTTGCTGGTTGCGCTATAATAGTCCCTAATAAGTTTTGTCTCTAAGTTCATATTGTGAGTGTCTGTGGCCTGAATCTTAGGTCGGTTTAAGAAAAGCAGCAGGCAATCAAGTAAGCAGCAGGTGTGTTTTATGAATGTTACATCAGCATTAAATACAGGTGTTTTGGGCATCAATCGGGGACTCGATGGTGTACAGAAAGCGGCGTCTGATATCGCCGGAGCAGGTAAAACTGATACACCTGAAGAAGGCACCGGTAAAGACCTGAATCAGGCCTTAGGTGAGCTCGCCGTTGAAAAGAATGCCGTTGCGGCATCCACTAAAGTGGTGCAGTCTGTGGATGAGACTTTAGGTACACTAATTGATATTCGTGCTTAGGGTACGGCTTTATCAGACTATTATTTCCAGGTAAGGAGTCGGAAGTAATGTACAGGAGGTGAGAGTGATGCAGTTACAGATAACTGCCAATGCGCTTACTCTGAATACAAATGAGTCACTTAATACTGCTGGCCGGAACCAACCCGCGGTATCAGGCACGGTATTACCTTCTTCGCTATCCTCTTCTGAAATGCTTCACGCTTCCCCAGTGACAAAACCGGTTTCACCCTCCGGTGCTGGCGCATCAATAGACCCCTACACAGAAGAACAACAACTCAACCGCGATCAGCGTAGTGAGTCGAGAAAGTCATCCGAAACAAACCCTCAGAGCGAAGAACAGCAGCTGATACGTGAACTGGCTGCTCGTGATCAGGAAGTGCGCCAGCATGAACTTAGCCACGCTGCTGCAGGTGGACAGTATGCCGGCGCTCCAGCTTTTGAATATGAACGGGGGCCTGATGGCAGGTTATATGCTGTAGGTGGAGAGGTCAGTATCGATACCTCCCCCATACCTAACGACCCTGAAGCAACGTTGGAAAAAGCCGAGGTTATTCTCAGAGCAGCCCTGGCGGTAGCAGACCCTTCGCCACAGGATCGGGCGATCGCCGCCCGCGCGGCAGTGATGGCATCCGAAGCCCGCGCAGAGCTGGCGCAACAGAGTCGAGAATCTGATGAAAACGCTGGGACCCAAAGAGAGGCCGATCAGCTTCGTGAGACTCGTCGATCTGAAGAATTGCAGAGCAGGATAAAAGACCAGCAGGAGGAGAATGACTCACAGGCTGAAAAGCTTCAGGACTTCAGTCAGCAGCTGGAGGCGGTGAATGAAAAATTTGCTGAGATCAATCAGAAGCTGATCGATGCCGGGGTGTTTAAGAAACTCTTCGCTGAAGGTTTTATCTTTGATGAGACGGTTTGAAAACAGAATCAGATTGTGGATTTTCTCGCGATTAAATGTATGTCTTATCTCAGTCAACTATATCTACTTTGTTTCAGCTGTACTTTCCCCAATAGACTATAAGAGTAGTTCTCATCTCTTTATTTAAGAGCTGCGGTAGAGCCTACTCGTCGCTAAACAGGAAATTTCCATGACCAAAATTAAAGTTACCTATTTTGATATGAATGGCGGGCGCGGAGAGCCTATTCGTCTGGTTTTGCACTGCATGGGGCAGGACTTTGAGGATGACCGTTTCTCGTTCAATGAATTTGCTGAGGTTCGTAAGGGGACTCCATTCGGCCAGGTCCCTGTTGTTGAGCTAGAGGGTGAACAAGTTACCCAATGCAACGCCCTGGGGCGCTATTTCGCTAAGCAGGCCGGTCTCTATCCAGAAGATGCTTATCAGGCACTATTGTGCGATGAGGTGATGGACGCTATTGAAGACGTTACTCATAAACTAGGCGGGACTCTTTTTTTAGAAGGCGAAGCCTTAAAAAATGCCCGTGAACGGATAGTGGCAGGTCCGATCACTCAGATTCTTAAATGGCTGGATGCCCGTTTGACAAAGCAGGGAGGTGAATACTTTGCGGATAACCGTTTAACTATTGCCGATCTGAAGGCGTTTGTCTTCACCCAGTGGCTGTGCTCCGGTATGTTGGATCATATTCCTGCGTCACTGGTGCCGGACATGGCTCCAGCCTTGTTAGCCCATCTCGAACGGGTCACGAGCGATCCTAAGATAAAGTCGTATTATGAATAGAGTGCAACTTAGTTGTTCGTAGCTCGAGCGTCACAGAAAACGTGAACAGCTCGTAGCTCGAATAAAATCAAAGCCCTTTACAGGGCTTTTTTTGTTTTGGAGTCAGTCGATTTTTTTGTCTGAACTGGCTGTCCAAGTCACTACTGATGCTGTTTGAATAACTTCTTTATCTCATAGTGAGTAGCGGTTCAGGATACTCCTGTGTTTTTAGATGCTAACTTGCTAGTTAGCTATCAAGGCTAGCGATAGCGTCGTTGAGATAAGAGTATACGGCCAATAAGTTAAGGACCAAGGTGAAAGCCTGTATTTACCTTTAGGCTTTCATCACATCATCTATCTACAGGACTTATCGGTCTCTGTGATAAGGGGACATATGACGGACCAAAGTGTGCAGATGAGTCTTGGTAATCAGTTTCAGGGCTCGACGAAGACAGGCGGGAAAAGTGATAGATTCGCAGCATTCGCCCACTATTTTCTGGCAGCGATCGGTTTTACGATTTACGCTGATCAGGTTTGTCCGCTTTTAGAAACTTTGTCACCGTTTCTTCTTTTCGCACCCATAGCTTTGACTTATCCACTCCGGGTGCTGTTGTTGGTCAGGCTTCAGAAATTACCTTACGAACGTCGGATTGTTCAGCAATTCAAGTTGGATATCGGTCTCTTTATCTCAGCGGGTATTGGTCTGGTCGTGACCAATTTAATTGCCTATGACTCCCTCTGGCACAGTAATGCAAAAGTTCTGGTCGGGATGGCGATGTTGGGTCTTTTTGTGGCTGTAGATCTGGCTTTAACAGCAGAGCGTCAGTTGATTCAAGAGCTGGTGCGTAAAAGATATGATCTGGAGCTAGGTCAGCATTTTGTCTCATTTGCTCAAAAATTTAACATGATGGCCATTGCGATTATTGTCAGCACCGCGCTGGTTCTTTTTTTAGTGGTCAACAAGGATTTGGACTGGCTGTTGACCGAAGGTATTCACAAGGGCGCAGATTCAGCTCGTAACAGTATTTTGCTGGAAGTACTGGTAGTTATGTTTGTTATATTGGCATACAGCATCCGTATTATTTTGTCCTACACAAAAAATCTGAAGATATATCTGACCCACGAAACCCAGGTTTTGACAGCCGCCGCTCAAGGAGATCTATCGGTTCGAGTTCCTATCGCCAGTCAGGATGAGTTTGGTCATATGGCCCAGGGGACAAATGCGGTGATCGGTCATCTGCAGGCATATCAGCAGGAACTTCTCACTACTCGGGATGTATCCATTCTTGCCTTGGCGTCGCTGGCAGAAACCCGTGACAATGAAACCGGGGCTCATATCCTCAGGACTCAGCGTTATGTGAAAGTGCTGGCGGAGCATTTAAGCCACCATCATGACTTTGTCTCTGAGTTAACGAGTCAAACCATTGAGCTGATGTATAAATCAGCTCCGCTACACGATGTTGGCAAGGTGGGTATACCGGACAGTATTTTGTTAAAGCCCGGAAAACTGACGGATGCAGAGTTTGAGGTAATGAAAACCCATGCACAGTTGGGTGCCGATGCGTTGTTAGTGGCAGAAGGGCAGATGGGTTCTAATTACTTTCTCTGCTTTGCCCGTGAAATAGCCCTGACTCATCATGAGAAATGGGATGGCTCTGGTTACCCCCGAGGTCTCAAAGGCGATGAAATACCACTGTCAGGCCGCCTGATGGCATTGGCTGATGTCTACGATGCTTTGCTGAGCAAGCGAGTCTACAAGCCCGCATTTTCTCATGAAAAAGCGAAAAGCATTATTATTGAGGGTTCAGGTAGTCACTTCGATTCTCGCGTTGTCGACGCATTTATTGCCTGCGAACAGGTGTTTATCGGGATTGAACAGCAATTTAAAGACGAAGAGGGGGCGGGTTAGTTGTCGTAGCTCGAACGTCACTAGCTCGTCGCTAAGAATAGCCAGCAGGAAGACTTTGCCTTGTTGCTAGGCGTAATTTATCGACGTGTTAATGTTATTCAAAATCGTCCTATCGAACAGTATTTATTAGCGACAGCCTTGTTCCAGGGCGGCTGTTCGACACCCCCTAGCACACTATTGCCACAAGCTAACTTTCCACCAGATGCCAGTTGATATACATCTGAGCTCGTTAAATTTGTAGGAAAAGATATCTAACCACTGAATGGAAACACTATGTTTTCTGAGTAGATCCAGAATGGGCTGCTATTCTTTAGTATGGAGTCCATGTGCCGAATATCTTGCAGAGATTATCGTTATATTGCTGAGCTTCGATTGGGGGCACATAAGTAAATATAAGAGGTCTATATGATTTCTCGGCTATCGCATTATTTCTTAGGTACTGCGTTCCTATGTTTTTTCTTAACAAGCTCTTCAATTGCAGGAGAGATTTCAGGCCTTCTAGATGGTATGACTTTTGTCGGTAATAACGGCGAAAAGGGTCGTGAACTGGACCCCGAAGAATACGAGGAAATTACCTTCCAGAGTGGGCTATTCAGATCGATTTCATGCGACCCCTATAATTTTAGTAGCAGCGAATATTCGACAACAGTTGTAGACAGTATTATTCACTTTGAAGCGACGACCGAAAGCCCGACCAATGGCAAGATAGTATGGCAAGGTGTGGTGGATGGAAGTACGGCCGAAGTAAGCTTCATTTGGACAAAGGAGCGATGGTATTGGGATACACGTAAAGAATACTGGTTTAGGGGAACCTTGAAGGAGTGAATGATCATTCTTTGAATGATTGGAATACATTATCGTTTATTAGGCCGCACAATATGATCGATCCAAATCACACTCAAGCAGAGCCTTCCAGACTAGCTCGTTATCTGAAGATCGTATTGATAATTTGTCTCATAGCAGCTTTTCATTTTGGCGGCACTTGGTTTGTACATCAGATGAACTTCCAATTGTTTCCCCGGCATGATTCTATTCTTAACACCATCGTTCTAGGGGCTATCTTCCTTTATATCTTATTGATGGCAATACCATTTATGCCAGGAATTGAGATAGGTCTGGCTCTCATGTTTATGCTTGGAAACAAAGGGGCTTTATTAGTATATCTGTGCACTCTTGCTGCGCTATCGATCAGTTTTGTCGTTGGAAAAACCATCCCTCCTCGTTTGGTATATAGGTTTCTTAAATGGCTGCACTTGTCTAAGGCAAGCACTCTGGTATACCAGCTTGAATCCTTAGATCAACAGGAACGACTTAAATTTCTGAATGAAAAAATGCCCACTAAGGCTGCCCCTTTACTATTAAATTACAGATATCTGACCATTGCGGCAGCGTTGAATCTACCTGGGAATGCGCTAATAGGTGGTGGCGGTGGAATTAGTCTTGTTGTCGGGATGAGCAAGATTGTCCCTTTCCATTCATTTATTCTTCTTCTAGCCATCGCTATTGCACCGGTTCCACTGTGGTTTTTCCTATATGGAAGTTAAGTGGGAGAAAAGATGAAACGTAAAAGGAAAAAGTCTTAGGGATAAATTCTAACGAAATGCGCGGAGGTAGTGTTTTTTTGATCTGCTATCTCTGTCAGCCTGACAGGTGATGTAATGATTTCTTATACTAATTTCCACGAGAGGCCATTTAAATACCCCGTATTAATATTGACCTGTTTCCTGTTAGTCACCGTAACGACTCC
>JAGPUU010000020.1 GCA_018067325.1 Amphritea sp. | reverse complement strand
CCTGATCAGCCCGATCATTGCTAGTCATCCAGTCGACAAAAAAACGGGCTTTATAGGAGTCCGGCGAGCTGTTAAAACCGTGAATATAGATAAACAGGGGCTGGGCCATTAATAACCTTTCTATCTGCTACGAGCTTTATCTGTATATATATACATGCTTTTTGTAAAGTACCGGAGAGCTGGATAGGTTGCAACCTCAACCAGCCACTCTTTTGACCGAGGTCGCTATCTGACCACCGCTAAAGAGCTGCAGAAGACGATAAGCCGGTGCTTGCAGAGCGGAGTGGTCTTCCAGCGCAAACTGACTGCACCCTATTTTAAACTGTACCGAGGTGGCTGGCGTCATCATCACCCGCACCCCGTTAATGTCACTATCCTTAGACTGGTGAACATGACCATTGATCACCCCTCGGACATTTTCATGAGCGGCCAACAGCTGCCAAAACGCCTCGGCATTACCCAGCATAATCTGGTCCTGCCAGTCACTTTCAACCGGCACTGGATTATGATGTAAGACGATCAGACAAGACAAATCACTCAACGCCCGCAACTGCTGTTGAAGGAAGTCCAGCTCGCACTGAGCCAGGCTACCGCCACCCTGGCCATCCGGCTCAGAAGTGCTATCCAGAAGAATTATCGCCCAGTCATTCGCCTGAACGACACGCTGATTCAGACTACCTTCAGCCTGATCTCCAATCCGCTGCATCAGTTCAGCATCATCGTGGTTACCGGGTATCCAGAAACTGGGTATAGGGAGTTTTGAGATACGTTCACTCAGACGCTGATAGCCCCTTACCGCGCCGTGATGGACCAAGTCACCGGTCCAGAGAATCATATCGATAGTTTCAGATTGCTGTAACAGGTCATCGACAACTAAGTCCAGGTGCTGCTCAACATCCAACCCACGATACCCCTGTTGAGGATCATTCTGCAGATGACAATCGGTAATCTGAGCAATAACCAGAGGCTTCATGAATAACTGAAAGCAGGTTCTGTCGCCTGACCATGCGTCAGGCAGTGACTGAGCCATTCGCCCAAATACTGGTTCAACTGAGCTTTCTCATCTTTCTGATGCATCCGATCATTCGGGTAGCTATATACCCCTCTGAACTGACGTCTACTCTTCAGGCAGATCACCTCTGCGACCCGGGCATCATGATAGATCCGCACCACAAGACTTGGGGCTTCGAGCCAGCTGTGATCAAAGCTTTGGGATACTAATACTGTGGTGGTATAAGTAAAACGTTCTTCAACCTGAAAGCGCACTGTGCTCTGCTGAGCATGCCAGTGCACCTCGAACTCGCGCTCATCGCACAGCTCAAGATCCGGCATCAGTCGCATCAAGCGCTGATAGTTGGCCTCACAATTAGCCATCTGCTTTACCAGGTCAGGGACATAACGTTTTTTCATATTTTCCAGACGTTCAGATCTTCACCATTCAGCCATACTTCGCTGAATACGAAACTTACAAACATCCCCAGCGTTGCAGGATTTTTTGCTTATTCAATTGCAACCATTGTACCGCAATAATAGTCGCCGCATTATCGATAGTGGTATTTGCCACCATCTCACACACCTCAGCAAAGGGTAGCACATGCACCAGAATATCTTCGCCTTCATGGGCCAGACCATGCACGCCGCCCACGCCGTCACTATCAACCCTGGCACAGAGCAATTCGATATATTCATCACTGCCGCCTGCACTGGGCAGATAGCGGGTTATAGGCACTATATCGTAGATATGGGCTCCCGCTTCTTCCACCGCCTCGCGCAGAGCAACATCCTCAGGGGTTTCACCCGGTTCAACAATTCCCGCCACCAGCTCCAGCAACCAAGGGCCATTGGGCCTGTTTAACGCCCCTACCCGGAACTGCTCAATCAATACAATAGTATCTCTGACAGGATCAAACAGCAGTACACAGACCGCATCATCACGTTGAAACTGTTCGCGTACCACCTCAACCTCACCGCCCTCAAACAGCGCATGCCGAATATTCAGCCGACTGATTTTGAAGAAACCATCACAGAGCCTTTCCTGTTCAGTTATTTCCACATCAGCTGAGGTAAACTTGGGTTGCCAATTCGCCATAACAGAGTTCCAGATACGCAGGGTGAATTAAAAAACAGAGAGCAAATATAACATGGCTGGTCAGCACCTCTGAACAGGAGTTATAATTATGAGCGATATAGTTATTCCAAATAGAAATATAGGCTAGCCTTATGCCTGGATTTATCGACTACCTGCCCCTTACCCAGTGGTTTAAACACTATCACCGGGATGACTTTGCCAGTGATCTGGTCGCAGGCATCGTTGTCGGCGTATTACTGATCCCTCAGGGAATGGCATATGCTTTTCTAGCAGGACTCCCACCTCAGTTTGGCTTATATGGCGCAATCATTCCTCTACTTATCTACGCTCTGCTGGGCTCCAGCCGTAGCCTTGCTGTAGGCCCGGTCGCTATCACCTCATTAATGGTCGGCTCTACCATTGCAGATACCAGTGCCAGCGGTTTGGCTGATCCTGCCACCGTTGCTATTAACCTCTCCCTGCTGGTCGGCTTAATTTTGTTAATGCTACGCTGCTTGCAACTGGGCTCTATCGTCAATTTTATGAGCCACTCGGTGATCTCCGGCTTTACCAGTGCCGCTGCCCTGCTAATAGCCGTTAGTCAGATTCGTCACTTAACCGGCTTGGACATCCCCAATGGCGGCTTTATCACCGACTCCTTTGGCTATCTTCTCAGTAATCTAAACGAACTAAACAGCACCGCTCTAATGCTGGGAATACTCGGCCTGGTGACACTCTGGCTGGTAAAAGAAAAGTTGATTGTTTTACTCAGAAACTCACCACTACCCAGCTGGCTGGTTCAACCTATATGCAGGGCCGGCCCCATGTTCGCGATGATCATCGGTATCACGACGGTTGCGTCACTGGGGCTAGACCAAGGCCAGCAGGTCGCTATCGTTGGCGTTATTCCAGAGGGACTGCCCTCGATAAGCGGTTTTCACGTCGACCTTGCGCTCTGGCAAACATTAATAACTCCGGCGCTGCTAATCGCCCTGATTGGCTATCTCGAAAGTGTATCCGTTGGCACAACCCTGGCCAGCCGTGATAGAGAACGTATCGAGCCGAACAAGGAACTGGTCGCCCTGGGAGCTGCTAATCTGGGGGCCGCCTTTAGCGGCACTTACCCGGTAGCTGGCGGTTTTGGCCGATCAATGGTGAATCACGCTTCCGGCGCCCGAACCACTATTGCATCAGCCATTTCAGCGCTGATGGTCGCCCTCACAGTCAGCTTTTTCACCCCCCTGTTCTTCTATCTGCCGAAAGCAATTCTAGGCGCTGTGATTATTATGGCCGTACTGCCACTGATCAATATCCGTGCATTTACCGACAGCTGGAAGTTCAACAAAGCCGATGCCTTAACGCTGTTAAGTACCTTTGTTTTCGTTCTGGCACTGGGGGTAGAATTAGGTATTCTCAGCGGCATCGCAATCTCTTTCCTGCTGTTGCTATACCGCAGCAGCCAGCCCCATATAGCGGTCGTGGGACGTGTGGGTAACAGTCAACACTTTCGCAACGTTGAACGCCACGAAGTCACGACGAACAAACATGTACTGGCCATCCGGGTGGACGAGAGCCTCTATTTTGCCAACACCCGCTTTGTAGAGGATTTTATTCGTGCCCAGTGCACCAGCCACAGAGAGGTCGTCCATGTCGTTTTGCTCTGCAACGCAGTAAATTTTATCGATGCCAGCGCCCTTGAAAGCCTGGAAAATCTGACAGCACAATTAGCCTCAGAAGGCATAACCCTGCACCTTGCAGAAGTTAAAGGCCCGGTCATGGACAAACTTAAAGGCACACACTTTCTGCAACAGCTAAGCCCGGGGCAGGTCTTCTTTACCGCTGATGATGCGATGTGTGCATTGGAAGAAAAGCGAGGAGTGATAATCGATTGAAGTGAGAAAATAGCTGCTCTGTTACAAACAGCTTTATAAGCAATGTCTGCTGGCCCTGACAGCTTCTAACAATAGATGACAGCGAACAAAGCTTAACCTTGAAACGAGCGCAACATCTGAATTTCTTCCGCCCAGATCGTATCATCGATGGTTTCCAACACCATCGGAATTCCGCGGAAGCGGTCATCGGACATAATGAAACGGAACACTTCCAGGCCGATCTCACCCATGCCTAAGCTATGATGGCGATCTTTACGGCTATCGAACGCCGCTTTTGAGTCGTTCAGGTGCATACCCTTTAAATATTCAAAACCAACAATACGCTCAAAGTCGGTGAAAGTTTTCTCGCAATCATCCCGGTCACGCAGGTCATAACCGGAAGCAAAGGTGTGGCAGGTATCCAAACAAACACCGACCCGACTCTTATCTTCTACCCGGTCGATAATATGCGCCAGATGCTCGAAACGGCATCCAAGATTACTACCCTGACCCGCCGTATTCTCGATGACCGCAGTAACACCAGAGGTTTGATCCAAGGCAATATTAATCGACTCAGCGATGGTATTGAGACAGGTTTCCTCATCCACTTTACGTAGGTGGCTACCAGGATGAAAGTTCAGATAACAGAGCCCCAACTGCTCACAACGCTGCAGCTCGTCGATAAACGCGACACGGGACTTCTCTAAAGGTTCGGCTTCCGGATGCCCCAGATTGATCAGATAGCTATCGTGAGGCAGAATCTGTTCGGCCTTGAATCCCAGACGTTCACAGCTATCCCGAAATTTTTTGATATTGCCTGAGGTGAGGGGCTTAGCCTCCCAGCGGCGCTGGTTTTTGGTAAACAGCGCAAAGGCATTCGCCCCCAGCTTTGCCGCATTCAGCGGGGCGTTTTCAACCCCGCCGCTGGCACTAACGTGGGCGCCGACATAATAAAGTGGTAGATCACTCACAATTTGCAGGCACCGCCCAGACAATCATCAAAATCCATACTCTCTAATTCAGCACGCTCTGACTGAGCAGCTTTGATACGGCCAAACATCTCAGCTTCAGCGCTGCCATCTTCAGCAATACCGGCCTTTTCAAAAACCGCGACCAGTGTATTCAATTCATCCAGGGTAAAATCGTTCATCGTTCATCTCTCATGTTGCTTGCTGCCGAATCAGAGCGGCAGCAGGTGGTCTATCATCAGTTGCAGGCTACGCTGCCCGCGAAATTCGTTTACATCCAAACGGAATACCGCCCTGACCCGCTGAACTGAATCGTTCGGCCAGGTATCAGTATCGGCATTGAAATGGATCGCATCAATCGCTACTCCACTATCTGGTTCCATCAGCACCAATTTCAAGTGCCGTTGGCCCACTATTCTCTGCTGCAGCAGAGAAAATTCACCATCAAATAGCGGTTCAGGGAATTGATGCCCCCAGGGCCCGGATTCTCGTAAGAGCTCGGCCATCTCCATATTCATTTCAGAACCACTCAATTCGCCGTCGGTAAGCACCGCATGCTGTAGCTGTTCAGCACTCAACTGACGCCGCACCGCCTCATCAAATGCCTGCTGAAACAACCCCAGGTTCTCTGCCGCGATAGTCATCCCGGCAGCCATTGCATGGCCTCCGAATTTTTTCAGGAGCTGTGGATGTTTTGCCGCCACGGCGTCCAGTCCATCACGGATATGAAAACCACTGACCGAACGGGCTGAGCCTTTTAGTTCACCCTCATCACCCACGGCAAAAGCAACCACCGGACGGTTAACTTTCTCTTTGATCCGTGAGGCCAGAATACCGATCACACCCTGATGCCAGTCCGCATCATAGAGACAGAGACCAAAGGGCAGCTCGCCCTCGGCATCAAGCTGCAGCTCATCCAACAGTGCATTTGCCTGCTGCTGCATCTCCTGCTCGATACCCCGACGCTCCTGATTAAGAGTATCAAGCTGCACCGCCAACTGCCGAGCACGCTCCTCATCATTGGTCAGCAGACATTCTATACCGATAGACATATCATCCAAACGTCCCGCCGCATTCAAACGCGGCGCTAACGCAAAACCAAGATCGGTTGCTGTCAGACGGCTTCGCTGTCGCCCACTAATATCTATCAGCGAGATAATACCCGGTCGCGCCTTACCTGAGCGGATACGCTGCACCCCCTGATAAACCAGAGTGCGATTATTCTGCTCCAGCGGCACAACATCAGCCACAGTGCCCAGCGCTACCAGATCAAGCAAGGACCCCAGGTTTGGCTTGGCCAGCCCCTTGTTCTCGAACCAATTCTGCTGATCTAACGCTCTGCGAAGCGCGGTCATCACATAGAAGATTACGCCAACGCCACAGGTGGATTTTTCACTAAAACTACAACCGGGTTGATTCGGATTAACGATGGCGCAGGCTTCTGGCAGCTTATCGCCGGGTAGGTGATGATCGGTAACAACAACATCGATACCAAGACTATTCGCCTGAGCAACACCATCGACACTGGAGATACCATTGTCCACGGTAATGATCAGATCAGGTTTCTGCTCTGCCGCAACCTTAACAATTTCAGGACTGAGCCCGTAGCCATATTCAAAGCGGTTAGGCACCAGATAACTCACCCGGTTCGCGCCCATCATTCCCAGCCCCAGCATCCCAACGGCGGTACTGGTCGCGCCGTCACAATCGAAGTCACCCACTATCAGGATATGTTGGTCTTGCTCCAGCGCCGTGATCAGCCGACTCACCGCCGCATCCAGTCCCAGCATGTCCCGACCGGTTTGCAAGGTCTGCAGGCTTCTGCCCAGCTCTTCAGAATTATGTAACCCACGGCTAGCGTAGATCCTGGCCAACAACGGATGTACCTGGTTGAAAACATTGCTGTTTTGATCCACCTCTCGGCGACGAATCAGTAGGTCACTCATTCAAACTGATCTCCAGAGTCTCTGACGGAAAGAGCTGATCGGTTTTATCGGTCAGAAAATATGCACCCAGACCCACCCATTCGCGAACACCGATTGATAGCTCGTGTAGATTTTTCCCCAGATCTGCCCGCAAGCTATCAAAGCCTGCCGGCATAGAATAGTAGTCAACCGGGTAAGGAATAACATTCCAGCCCTGTGCACGAAAAATACCAACAGATCTTGGCATATGGTAGGCCGATGTCACCAGCAACCATCCCCGGGAGTCATTAAACTCGATACCGGCCGGCAATACGCCCTGACTATAAATTGCGTTTTCAAAGGTATTTCGTGAGTCCCGCTCAAATATAACCCGATGATCTAACTGCTGCCCCTGCAACCAGCTTTGCAGTACATCCGCCCCACGAAACTCTGGTTTACGAACCGAACCGGAGCCACCGGTCAAAATAATCGGGACATCGGCATAGCGTTGCATCAACGGCAAAATAGCCATATCCCGCTCCGCCGCCATATTAAACTGAGGCTGCTGCCAGATTGAGCTTAATTCCGCCTCTTCTGCACCACCTAAAACAATCACACCTGCGATATTTTCTGGCAGCGTAGCCGGCGGAGAGAAACGCTTTTCCAGCGGCTGTAACAACAAGTTACCTGCCGGATAAAATGTAATGAACAGTAAACAAAGTGCGATAGATGAAGAGAGCGTTTTCCAGCCTTTCAACAAAGCTAAAACCAATAATAAAATCAGAAAGTTGCCCGGGTTAACAATCACCCAGAACAGCTTCGACAGTATAAAAAACAGATCCATGCTTATTATCCCCCAATAAAAAGCCCGTTAGAATCAGAGACTCTAACGGGCTATTATCAAAGCAGCAAGAGGGAAGGGGCTTATTCGCGCTTTCCTTAGTCGCTATGAACGTTTTTAGCCACGAATTGCTGTACGGTGGACAGCTCATTAGGTAACACAGTGAACTGCTCTTCACGCTCAAAAAGATCGGCCATATGATCTGGCAGCTGTGGAGATTCCAATCCGGCTTTCAATACAGCCTCTGGAAACTTCACCGGATGAGCCGTTGAAAGTACGATCATCGGCACACTGGCATCACGATTACATTCACGCGCTGCAGCCACACCGATAGCGGTATGTGGATCCAGCAGATAACCGGTTTCCTTCGCTACCGTTTCGATCACTTTACAGGTTGCTTCATCGTCGCAAGCATAGCTATCGAAGAGCTCACGCACTTTTTCCCAACGCGGCTGATCTAACTGAACTGACTGAGTTTTAAACTTAGCCATCAGGTCGCTAATTGCAGCGCCATCACGCCCATAGACATCAAACAGCAATCGCTCAAAGTTTGAGGACACCATAATATCCATCGATGGAGACAGCGTGTGAACCAGCTCACCCTTGCTCATATCGTTACCGGAGATTACCCGGTGCAGGATATCGTTTTTGTTAGTCGCAACCACCAGCTGACTGATAGGCAGGCCCATCTGCTTCGCCAGGTAACCAGCAAATATATCACCGAAGTTTCCTGTCGGTACTGAGAAGGCCACTTCACGATGAGGACCGCCCACCGCCAGAGAAGCTGAGAAGTAGTAAACGATCTGGGACATAATACGCGCCCAGTTGATCGAGTTTACGGCACCCAGCTTACGGCCACCCAGGAAATCCTGATTAGCAAAGCTGTCCTTTACCATCTCCTGACAATCGTCGAAGTTACCTTCCAGCGCTACATTAAACACATTATCTTCGATAATGGTGGTCATCTGCTTACGCTGCACTTCAGATACACGGTTGTAAGGATGCAGGATAAAGATATCCAGATGATCGCTATGACGACAGCCTTCAATAGCAGCTGAACCGGTATCACCGGAAGTAGCCCCCATAATGACCAGACGCTCCTGACGCTTGGTCAGAGAATAATCCATCAAACGACCCAGCAGCTGCAATGCAAAATCTTTAAACGCCAGAGTAGGGCCGTGGAATAACTCCAACACCCATTCATTAGTGCCTAATTCTTTCAGTGGAGCAACGGCACTATGATTAAACCCAGCATAGGTTTCATCAATCATCTGTTTAAGATCTGCATCTTCCACACAGTCATCAACAAACGGCTTAATAATCTTATACGCCAATTCGTTATATGGCAGCCCGATCCAGGAAGCGATCTCTTCTTTACTGAAAGTCGGCAGGACTTCCGGCACGTAGAGACCACCATCACTGGCCAGACCCGCCAGCAGTACTTCTTCAAAATTCAGGACAGGGGCGTTGCCCCGGGTAGAGATATATTTCACTGTCTAAATTCCTGCTATTCCGGTTCCTTACAGATGTTCAACGCGGATACGGGTAACCGCCTCATTAACATCAGCCAGCGCTTCGATCTTAGCGATCGCTTCATTCATCTGCTTCTCCTGAACATCCTGAGTCAGGATGATTACAGGCACTTGTTCCTCATGGGTCTCTTTCTGAATGATCGCATCGATGCTGATCTCAGACTCACTCAGGATAGAGGTCACCATCGCCAGCACGCCTGGGCGTTCATTCACTGTCAGACGCAGGTAGTACGCACTGGTAACTTCTTCAACCGGCAAGATCGGCAAAGCCGACAAGCTGCCCGGCTGGAACGCCAGATGTGGAACCCGGTTATCCCGGTCAGCCGTCAGTGTACGCACTACATCAACAATATCCGCTACCACAGCAGACGCTGTTGGTTCAGCACCAGCACCCGCTCCGTAATACATCGTCTGGCCCACAGCATCGCCGTCAACCAGTACTGCATTCATCACACCGTGAACATTCGCCAGCAGTGCTTTTTCTGGAATCATGGTTGGATGAACGCGCAGCTCGATACCCTTTTCGGTACGGCGACTAATACCCAGATGCTTAATCCGGTAACCCAGCTCTTCTGCAAACTGCACATCTTCAGCAGTGATATTGCTGATACCTTCGGTATAAGCTTTATCAAATTGTAGAGGAACACCAAAGGCAATGGATGCCAGAATCGTCAGTTTATGCGCCGCATCGATACCCTCTACATCAAAGGTAGGATCCGCTTCGGCATAACCCAGCGCCTGCGCTTCAGCCAGAACATCAGCGAAGTCACGACCTTTATCGCGCATCTCTGTCAGAATGAAGTTACCGGTACCATTGATGATACCCGCCAGCCAGTTAATCCTGTTAGCTGACAAACCTTCACGCATCGCTTTGATGATCGGAATACCACCGGCAACCGACGCTTCAAACGCAACCATAACGTTCTTTTTCTGAGCCGCTTCAAAAATTTCGTTTCCGTGCACAGCGATCAGCGCTTTATTAGCGGTGACAACATGCTTGCCATGCTCAATAGCGGTCATCACTAGCTCTAGCGCTATATCG
>JAGPUU010000007.1 GCA_018067325.1 Amphritea sp. | reverse complement strand
TCCTCACTATAGTAATAATAAAATTAGCAGGATATATATAATTCACGTAGGCAGAGCAGTAAAAATAACCAATATAAACAAGATGTTATTATCTAAAGAACAACTTTTCCAGTTATACCCCCATACACGTATATTTAGCTAATAGGAGGTATCATCATGCCTTTATCCAAGCACCCTTACAGAATCATGCATAAGGAAACAGGTCCGCTCCTAACTGAGGAGCAATAAGAACAGCATCGAAGCCATTATGAGTGAAATTACTGATAGTTCTGCAAAATCAGTCTCTATAAACCGTCAAATATTGGCACAACCAAGAACAGCCTCCCGGCTGAATAATAGTTCCTCTATCTGCTAAGAACCTCACTCTGTGGTGAGTATGCATTCAAGCACATTACAGTAACGAAAATCTGATAAGAGATACTTTGAAGCACCTCGCATAACCTTACGAACCTCAGGTGGCGAAACAATTGTAGACTAGCCCATAGCATCTGAAAAACTCCCAGACAGACGCAGAACATTCTGATCCTCCCACCGTCACTAGCAGTAGATACTCCTTTTATTAACGATAAAAAAAGGGCCGCAGATTCATTAAGAAAATGCGGCCCTAAACAGATACTCATCCGGATTGGGTGGATGAACGGCTGATTACAAGTTAATAACCGTTCAACTGATCAATATATTCAGGCAAGAACAGCGATATCTGCGGAATATAAGTTATCAGCATCAGGAACATCAGCAGTAAACTTAACCAGGGCAAACAAGCCTTTATCACCCAGATCATGTTCTTACCAGTGATCCCCGCCGTGACAAAGAGGTTAAGCCCCACCGGCGGCGTCAGCATCCCGATCTCCATATTGACCACCATGATAATACCCAGGTGAACCGGATCGATTCCCAGCTGTGTTGCTATTGGGAATAGAATCGGCGCCATGATGAGTATGATTGCAGATGGCTCCATAAAGTTACCGGCAATCAGCAACAGGATATTCACCACAATCAGGAAGCCCCATGCTGGCAGTCCCCATTGAATAATCGTTTCTGCTATCTGATGTGGAATCCGTTCGGTAGTCAGTACGTGGGCAAACAGCATCGCATTGGCGATGATGAACAGCAACATCAGAGACACCTTAGTGGCATCCAGAATTACCTTACGCACTTCAGGGTGACGGATAGACTTAGGAATCGCCCACAACATCTGCAGAACATTACGTACCGCAGCCGTAACTAAAGCCTCGTCTGTGTTACGCCATGAGACCCCTTTCATAGGACCGATATCCCGATACCCCAGCACCGACACTAGATAGGCATATACCGCCGCAACCGCCGCCGCCTCTGTAGGACTGGCAATACCACCGTAGATAGAGCCCAGCACGATGATAATCAGCATCAGGCCGCCCAGAGCAATCAGGAACGATTTACCCAGATGCATCACACCTGGGAAAGGCTCTGCTGGCAATTTCATAATACGCGCGGCGATGTAGATGGCGATCATCAGAATACCGCCCATCATCAGGCCAGGAAGGAAACCGGCCATAAACATGCGGGAGGCCGATACCTCAGTAGCCGCTGAATACACCAGCATTACAATGGAAGGCGGAATCAGAATACCCAGAGTACCCGCATTTGCGATAACACCCGCAGCAAAAGATTCCGGATAACCAGAACGCACCATACCGGCAATAACGATCGTACCGATAGCCGCTACCGTCGCAGGGGAAGAGCCCGATACAGCAGCAAACAGCATACAAGCCATTACCGAAGCCATTGCCAGACCACCACGAACATGGCCTACACTATCAACGGCAAAGTTGATCAGTCGCTTAGCCACACCACCCGTGGAAAGAAATGCAGACGACAAAATAAAGAAAGGAATCGCTAACAGAGTGTAATGTTCCGACGTCGCTTCAAACAATTTAAGCGAAATAGAAGCCAGGGAGTCGTTCGAGAACATCAAAATCGTTGCAACACTGGACAAACCCAGCGCAATCGCAATCGGCATGCCCATGAACATACAGCCAAACAAAAGAATAAATAGCGCAGCAATAGTCATGATCGGCTCCCCTTATCACTATTTGCAATTTTATCGGCTTGCTCTTTCGCTTCCATTTCCTGAAGTTCTCTAGCAATTCCCATACTATCTTCCGCTTCATCCGTGAAGTGAAAACCATCCGCCTGATGGGTTATTACCTTCCAGCCCAATTGAAGGAAACGGAACATAAGCATGGCAAAACCGATCAGCAGAATGCTCATCGCTATCCATTTCTCTACTGGCATATCTTCCAGCTCGATACCGATCATTTTCATCTTGCTTAGGTAGACCCATGAGCCGTATAAGAACAGGCCGCAATAGATCAGGCAGAGAACCACCGCTACAATGGTAAAGAAGCGTTGAGCTTTGTTAGGCAAGAGTTTCACAAACACATCAACACCGATGTGAGCGCCCACTTTTACCCCGTAGGATGCGCCATAAAGGACAAACCAAGCGGCCAGCAGCAGAGTCATCTCCTGCGCCCAGTGGATACCGGTATTAAACCCGAAGCGCATAACCACTTCGACAAAAACCAGTAACGTCATCGCTACCAGCAGAAGGGAGAGGAAAGCCTCTTCCAGTTGGTTGAACAGATTACGAACCATAACGGCCCCCTTATAACAACAGAGTGATCATTCAGTTGAAAATAGATTCTCTGTGATTATTATTTTTGTATTTGCTACACAGGACAGCCTTGCAGCTATAGAGCATCGCCCGCATTAACCGGCATGACTCTCCTGTGCAGCCTTACATACAACTTAGAATATAGAGGGAGCTGCAGTGGGACCTATACTCCCACCGCAGCAACAGGGCCGGCACTCCATTAAGGAGTTCCGGAAACCAATTTTTACTGGTTAGAGGCTTCAGCTGCTTTGATCAGATCAGCACCGATATCATCGGAGAACTGAGCCCAAACTGGCTTCATAGCCGCAACCCATAGGGCACGGTCTTCAGCAGATATTTCGATTACTTCAGAACGCTTAGAATCGATGATCGCCTGCTTATCGCTGTTCGCTTTGTCAGCGGCGATACCGTTACCAAAGACAATCGCTTCATCCAGTGCTGCTTTGATTTCAGAGCGCAAATCAGCATCCAACTCACCCCAGAACTCAGCAGAGGTTACAACCATGTAGTCCAGCACACCGTGGTTAGACTCAGTGATGAAAGGCTGTACTTCGAAGAATTTCTTAGAGTAGATGTTAGACCAGGTATTTTCCTGACCATCAATCGCTCTGGTTTGCAGCAGAGTGAACACTTCAGAAAAAGGCTTCTTCAGAGGCACCGCATCAATCGCTTCAAACTGTGCCTGAAGCACATCGGAGGTCATGATACGGAATTTTTTACCGCTCGCATCAGCAGGCACTTTCAATGGATCGCTGGCAGACAGCTGCTTCATACCGTTGTGCAGGTAACCCAGACCTACCAGACCTTTAGACTCAAGAGAGGTCAGCATCTTCTGACCATCAGCGCTGCCCTGGAAACGCTCAACTGCCGCCATATCCTTGAACAGGAACGGCAGATCAAACAGCTGCAGGGTTGGTGTGTATTTCTGGAACTTAGACAAAGATGGAGCCGCCATCTGCACATCGCCCAGCAGCATCGCTTCCAGAACTTTGTTATCACCGAAAAGCTGTGAGCTAGGGAATACATTAACTTTAACTTTACCAGCCAGGCGCTCAGCGACCAGCTCAGCAAACTTATTGGCCATCTGACCTTTAGGCGTATTTTCTGCCACTACGTGAGAAAACTTAATTTCGATCGGGGCAGCCATTGCTGATGTTGCACCAAGAGTCAGAGCCATTGCCGTAACGGCTGCAGTAAGTAAACGCATATGCTTCTCCAATATTTTAATTATTCAGGCGCTTTTTTTGGGGCCTAACAGCAGAACCCACGCTCAATTTTTATTTGCACCCTTTAATCAAAGCAAAAGATAGGCCAAGGCAAATAAAATAGCGAAATAAAAATGATAAATACTTATAAATCAATAACTTAAAAAGAAGACAT
>JAGPUU010000447.1 GCA_018067325.1 Amphritea sp. | reverse complement strand
ACTGATTAGCGGACTGGGCCTTCAGCGCGGGCAGAGACAATTCGATTAACTGAAGGTACTCTTCACGGGCTAGATTCGCGAACATCGACCGATAGTTAGTCAGCCGCTCAGCCATCGCTTTGTCCTGTACAGTAATCAGCTGTAACTGCCTATCTCTAACGCTACTATCGCCATCCAGCAACAGCCCCAACAGCACCACCCGGGCATCATAGGGGTCACGCGCCAGAGAATACAGATCACTTTCGATCGTCGGTTGTTCTTGGTTAGCATCCGCAGCAGAGGCGTAATCCATCAGCTCTACCCCTGCTAAGGTACCAATTAAACGATCAATCACTTCCTGCTTAGGTTTGCCCCGATCGAGGTTAATCTCAGGCTCTTGCGGTAACGGTTCCGGCTCAAGGTATTCACCATCCCAACGCGGTTCTATCTTGCGAATCCGCACATCCAGTGGTGGATGGGTCGACCAGAGCCAACTAGGCATCACCGCAGAAAAGAACAGATGTCCGGCTTCCTGACAATCCGGATGATTAAGATGCCCTTGGAACTGACTGCCCCCGATAACTTTCAACGCCCCACCTATCCCTTCCGGGTTGCGGGTAAACTGCACCGCTGAAGCGTCCGCAAGAAATTCACGCTGACGACTAATTGCCGCTTTCAACATATTACCTAGCACGACTCCACACCAGCCGATCACCATCAGCCCTAGCCCCAACAGCACCAAGTAACCACGACTGGAGTTACGCGACTTACTGGAATCGACCCACCAGCTGGTTCTGCTACTGGCAAACACCCGTCCCAATTCGCCGAAAAACACCATGCCATGCAACATGATCAACAGTCGCATATTGAGGCGCATATCACCGTTGAGTATATGGCTAAATTCGTGTGCTATAACGCCCTGCAGCTGATCCCGATTAAGCCCATCAAGGGTTCCCTTAGTCACGCAAATAGCAGCATCTGTCAACCCAAGCCCTGCCGCAAACGCGTTAATTCCCGCTTCATGACGCATCACATAAACAGGTGGCACAGGCACACCAGCGGCCAGCGCCATCTCCTCAACCACATTAAGCAAACGTCTTTCACCTACATCGGCCGTCGAATGAAGTATCTGTTCGCCGCCAAATTGCTCGGCAACGGCTCCTCCACCTTGCTTTACATCCAGCCATTTCAACCAGGCAGCAAAGATCAACAACAGACTAATCGCTGCCGCCACAATAAAAATACGTTCCCAACTAAGGTAATCAAGAAACACAGGATCCGGTAAAGACAAGGGGTCATCATTTACCCAAAGATACCAGGCAAACAACAGATTGATCAGGCACACCACGGCCAGATTGAGAAGAATAAAGAGCAGTAACAGAGCGCGACTGCTCTTGCGGGCCTGATCCTGAGCCGCATAGAAGTTCATTAGCAGAACCTATTGTGATGCAATCAAATTAAAAACTAACGTTAGGTGCAGCCTGCAGCTGCTCTCTATCGGCAAACTCCAATAAAGACGCATCCTTAACATGCCCGAAAGTCCCCGCCAGAATCACCGGAGGAAAACTCTGTTTATAGCTATTGTATTCAGTGACTGCATCATTAAAAGCCTGCCGAGCGTATGACACTCGGTTTTCAGTAGAGGTTAACTCTTCGCTTAACTGGCGCATATTGGTATCGGCCTTCAGATCTGGATAGTCCTCAACCACAATACTCAACTTACCTAACGCACCTTGCAATCCTCCTTCTGCTTTAGCCAGCTGCGACAGCGCCTGAGCACTACCAGGATCAGCCGCTGCAGCTTTGAGTCCTGCCATAGCTTCGTTACGAGCAGCAATAACCGCTTCCAACGTGCCTCGCTCATGTTCCAGATAAGCCTTGGCAGTTTCAACCAGATTCGGAATCAGGTCATAGCGTCGTTTCAACTGTACATCGATCTGCGCAAAGCCATTCTGATATCGATTTTTAAGTGTCACCAGGCGGTTGTAGATCGCCACGACATAAAAAACCAAGGCAGCAATAACAACCAAAAAAATGAGTGATCCCGTCCCCATATTAAACTCCTTTATTCATCCAGGCTGGCATCGTTACTCAGGCAGAAAGGTCTTTCTCATGCCAGATAAACGGTACCGGGTGTAATAACTGTTTCTCTTTATCGTAATCCAGCCACAGTTGCTGATAAGTCTCTGCCAGTATCGGATGACGCTCTTTCGGCGCAAGTTCGGCTAATGGCCAGAGGACAAAAGCATTCACTGTAATCTCTTCACGAGGGAGAGTAACCCCCTCCACTTCACCAATCAGGGCGTCGTAGGTAAGGACATCGATATCCAGCGTACGGCCACTAAACTTAGGCGACGTTCGACAACGACCATTTTCGTCCTCTATCTGTTTCAATTTCCTACTTAGCTCGCCGACCGACAATTCCGTCTTAAAAGAGGCAACCAAGTTATAGAAACTGTCTCCGTCAAATCCAACGGGCTCACTTTCATAAACCGAAGATAACTCCAGCTTATCAAACTGCGCATCCAGCGCATCCAGACAACTTTCAATATAGAATTCACGCTCGGTATTACTACCGATACTGACAAATACCTGAGCCATCAGAAACGTTCTCCCCGTTCAATAATTACACCCACATCACTGGCGGTAGGTACTGCACCTGGCTTACCCAGTTTCAGTTTCAACCAACGCACACCAAATTCGTTCAATACAATCTGCGCAATCTCTTCAGCCATGGTTTCTACCAACATAAACTCACTGGTCTCAATAAAGCTTATGAGTCGATCAGATACCGTTTTATAGTTTAGGGTACTGTCGATATCTTCTGATGCGGCAGCCGCTTGAATATCCGTTGCCATCTGAATATCCAGACATACTGTCTGACGAATCTCTCGTTCCCAGTCGTAGATACCGATAACGGTCTCTACCTTTAAACCCTCAATGTACACAATATCCAAAACAAAACCCTTACAACACTACAATTAATTTCAAACGTCCATTCGCGGGGATCAGAAAACCGTTTTAAGCTCTCTTTGCGAGCGGGTCCAACCCGTTTTAATAATCATCTGACCTGAAACCTGAACCATCATATAGCGGCCATCACGTTGCCAGATAAGCCGGCGGGTTGAGCAATAATCCCGCTTCAGTTTAATAATACGATTGCAGGTTCTTTTGCTGCTGACCCGCATCACTTCCCTACCCCACTGAGCATAGAGAAGACTGATATTATCACCAGCACCAACTCGACTACCATCATCCATTCTAAAGCCAGCTATACTATTTTCAGCCAGTAATAACAGCATCAAAACTATACATTTATTCATCCCTGAACTCCTTTAACGCACCCAATAGCTTTCATCCTGAGCCTAAGTACGCTATATAAAATGTCTTAGCAATTTAAATACAACTCCATAACCACGGTAAAGAATATGATCGCAGCGGACGCCTTCACAACGCTGACCGTAATGTTAGCGGCATACCTGCTGGGATCCATTCCCACGGCGATTCTAGTTTGCCACTCTATGGGGATAGGCGACCCCCGTCAACAGGGCTCAGGCAACCCAGGTGCAACTAATGTATTACGGATGGGAAACCGACCAGCAGCACTCCTAACACTCACAGGCGATCTCAGCAAAGGGATGCTGGCAGTATGGATTGCTCAGAGACTTGATTTGGGACTGTTCAACCAGGCTCTAGTCGGCATCTCGGCATTGATCGGCCATGTATGGTCAATATTTCTACGCTTTAGGGGAGGTAAAGGTGTCGCTACGATGTTAGGTAGCTGCCTGCTTCTTGACTATCGACTGGGGCTTGCGCTATGCGCTATCTGGCTCTCTCTCTTAGCAGTGCGCAGGACTTCTTCTCTGGCAGCGGTTGGCATGGCATTGGCCAGCCCTATATTCAGCTGGCAATTAACGCCACAGGTTTTACTTCCGGTAGCCATAATGAGCTGCCTGCTTCTGGCAACCCATCATCAGAATATTCGCAAGTTATGGAAAGGCAGCGAGAGCCCTCTTTGAATATAAGAACAACTATGACCGATTTATAGGTTCCAGGCTATCCATCGGCCAACGCGGCTGACATTGAATAGAAAGGTCACTGCTTTGCCCGGCCATCAAACGCTGACAACCCGCATACGCAATCATCGCACCGTTATCTGTACAGAAACGCGGGCGAGCA
>JAGPUU010000445.1 GCA_018067325.1 Amphritea sp. | reverse complement strand
CCAATCCAGAAAGGCTGCTGGAATATCTGCAATATCTTACTGGCGACTACTTCAGCACCTTCCAGATCGCGGACACTGGTTAGCAGCACCGAGAACTCGTCTCCGCCCTGACGGGCAAGCAAATCATTTTCACGGATACAGTCATTGATACGCTTTGCCGCAACCTTGAGCAGTTTATCCCCGATCTGATGACCGAGAGAATCATTCACCTCTTTAAAGCGGTCCAGATCAATGAACAACACTGCAACATTACCATTCTGAGAACGACTCTTTTCAATGGCATCATTAAGACAACTCATAAAGAAAAGCCGGTTGGGACGTTCTGTTAGCGGGTCATGGTTAGCCAGCCAATGCAATCGACGCTCGGCCCGTTTACGGTCACTAATATCCATGCCGATGCTCAGCATTAACGATTCATCTCCCCGAGTATGCCGCAGACGTGCGTGCAACCAGGAGATATCGTGCCGATGCCCCAGACGATCCAAAAGCACACTATCGGTTCGAACCTCGGGTTCAAGGCCATCCATTAAACGACAGGTATGGGCAAGAAAATCCTGCCGCTCATCTTCACGCTGCAGTGTATCCAGGAAATTAACCTTACGCAGGGAGCCGCCATCCAAGTCCATCAGATGCAAACCAAAATGATTCACGCTGCGCAGATCACCCTTTCTATTCTGAGTAATAATGACCAACGGTGCTGTTTCTAACAGGCCAAACAGAAAATCTCGCTCTTTGGTCAGCGCTAAGCGGCTTTTCTCAAGACTATCGGTCCTCTCAGCAACTTCATCCTCTAGATGCTCAAGCTGCTCACTCAGCTGCATTGCACTGTGAACCAAGAGATCCCGTTCATCCTGTCCGAAAAGTGTCTCCCGGTCACGGTAGCCCCCCATGGTTTGACGAAACTCGCTAAATTCACTTCGACTTAGCTGCGATAGCTCAGTCGACAGTAGAGAGAAGAAGCGAACCGGTTTCTGCAACAACAGAGAGAGGAGTACTAAAGCAGTCAAAATACCGCCGGCACCCATCAGCAGATAACTCACCAAACTTTGCCGGATACTCAACAGATGCCCGGAGATGTCATCCAAAACAACCCAGTAAGCAGCCCCCTCATGTACGCCATTCAAAGGAGAGAAAATAATTTCATAGTGCCGATCGTTATTATCCAGCACATAACTACCGCCCGCTGGGTCAAAGCGCTGTTCACGGCTAAGCTTCTCAAGCAATTCCTGATTCTGCGAGCGATTCGTGAGCGAGTTGATCAGCAACCCCCAGCTGCCTAACTCGCCAGCACCTTCCGGCGCCTGCAGAGCAAGACCTATATCCAGAGTAGTTTGCTGTTTAATATCATGAATAACATCATACAAAAAACGTCCCACCATCAGAACGCCCTGCTTTGAACCGTCCAACTGAATCGGAATCGCAACATAACGAATACAGATAGTGTTACAAACAAGCTTACGCAGCGGCCGTTCGGTATCGAATACCTGCTGTATATCCGCTTCTTTGATATGTACTTTCTCACCCCAAAAACCAACCATCCGGGCATGACTATCGTAGAGGTATGCGGCGTTGACAGAACCGGTCAACTGAAAGGCATCAAATTTTAAACTGATTGCCTGGCTTAGGCGCGCCAATGGAATGATATAGTCTTCTTGCTGACTGGTATCAATAAGAGGCAAAAGCTCTGCGGCTTCTAACAACCGCTGGTAGGACGCTTCGACCGAACCATTCAGCCGAGCAACTTCCGCCGTATTAATCTGCTTGCGCTGCAGCTTGAACTGATCATTCAGCTGCGACAGCGAAAAAAAGGCATACATCCCCTGAACTCCTACCAGCACAACGACCAGTAGGATGAAGATCTTCCACCTTAAACTCAAAAAACTTCTGTGAGTGCCATCCATAGTGCGTTATCTCACGACCACATAGTTTAGAAACGATAGGTTGCCTGTAAGGCAAAAATATTCCAGTGTTTTTTTAATTTAGAAGGATCTGGATTATCCTGCTCTGCGGCCCATCCGGTACCCTTTACATTGTGTAACTCAGCCCGGAAAGACCAGTCCTGATTTGGCTGCCAGCCAACCCCTAGCGTAACATCCTTCGCATAAAAATTATGTGCAGGTTTAAAAGGGAATAACTGATGATTCAGGGCACCCTGAGGGTCATCTTTATCAAGCAATAGCTCATCGTAACGTAGCAGCAGATCCCAGTTATAATTCAAGCGATATTGAAGCTGAAGATAGTACGACTGCATGGTAAGTTTTGGCAGCGCAGTAAACACCCCTCCCATTTCTGTCCAGTCGATATCGTGGAGCATGTATTCGCCGGTCAGACTCCAGTTTTCTTCGTTATATTGCGCTGAGAATACTGAGACGCCAAGCTTCAAGGCGCCCTCATCAAATACGCATAGGTTGTACAAACACCCCGGATTAGCCCCTGGTTTGAAGTCAAGAATATACTTAGCGCTGGTAAAGCCTATTCGAAAGCGACCACTGTCTGAATTATAAATAGCCCTCGCCATATAACCTTCAGAGTCTTTAAACTTACCTGCAGCATCCATCCCCAAATACGCATATTCAACATTGGTATCTGTTTGAGGGCTGCCATACAACAAGTCGAGATCGACCCAACCACCAGGCACCGATAAAGAGCCATACAAGATAGCGCCATCAATCGAAAGTTCCAGATCCCTTGCCTGATCAAAGTAGAGCGATTGCGGTAACATTATACTGGGACGGGTAAATGACACATCCCGGGTTTCATTGTAAAAGCCAAAGGGTATTTTTAAACGACCAACCCGAACACCAAAGGCTTTATCGACAGCGTCACTGACGCGATAATCCAACAATGCATAATCCAGTTGAGGCTCACCATTATCAACCGCCCCTGCCTGTCTAGACATCACCTGGGCCGCCGCCCGAAGCTTTGGGGTTAACCTGTATGCCGCATTCAAACCTATTTCGTGAAAATCGAAACTGCCATTATCACTACTTTCACCATACACATTATTGCTATCTGTATAGAAAAAGCCCTGCGTTATAAAACCGTTAACCGATAATTTATTTTCAGCGCCAAAGAGATAAACCGGCGCACACAAAAGACTCACCCCGGAAAGGATCAGGGGTAGGAGATGCTTAAAACTCATCGACAACCCTCACTTTTTCCAGATTCAGTTTAAAAGAATGACTGATATAGCCTATAGCCCCATCAGTCTGACTGACCATTTGATACATTCCGTCCATGGTATCTACCTGTTCAGGTTCAGAGCCAGTGCCAGTGTAAACCTGGCGGTCCCAGTTGTTTCTTAGCTGATAGGGGAATATTTTCAGATGTTCTTTCACAAACAGATCATGCAGAGGGTGCCGGTCAGGTAACACAAATACCCGTATCGGCCGTCCATCTGGCCACCGGGTTACTCGCATTGAAAATACGGCAAGAAGAAAATTTCTATTGAGGGTCTGCTCTGTCACATCCTGCGAAACAATCACTGAATCGGCAACCGCTTCCCCAACGGGAAAACTTAGCACAACAAAGAGCAGTGATATCCTTATCAGTGAAACCATAATAAATGATTACTCATCAAACATTTAGGTCTAAGTATATATGAAGCCTAAAGGACAAAACATAATCGAGAGAAAAAATCTGTTCAATATGGGGACTAACAATAGGATGAACTTACAGAGAGATAATACAGAGGAAAAAAGTGGCGTCCCATAGGGGGTTCGAACCCCTGTTACCGCCGTGAAAGGGCGGTGTCCTAGGCCACTAGACGAATGGGACGCAATAAAACAGCCAGACATAAAATCTGGAGCGGAATATCGGGCTCGAACCGACGACCTGAACCTTGGCAAGGTTCCGCTCTACCAACTGAGCTAATTCCGCTTTACAAAAGGTGGCGTCCCATAGGGGGTTCGAACCCCTGTTACCGCCGTGAAAGGGCGGTGTCCTAGGCCACTAGACGAATGGGACACAGTCACATTTGCAACTTTCCTCGTCAGAGGAGGCGCGTATATTAATGACTAACCCTACCGTCGTCAAGAGAAAAACAACAAAAAAGTTATCGAATTGGAACAACTGAAGCACACAGAAAAACGATGTGAAAAAACACCAAAAAAGCGTAACGAACAGCGATAACAATTGGATAATTAGAGAAGCAATAAAATTAGGAATGAAACAGAAAAAATGAGGAGTGATGCAATATTTGGAGCGGAATATCGGGCTCGAACCGACGACCTGAACCTTGGCAAGGTTCCGCTCTACCAACTGAGCTAATTCCGCTT
>JAGPUU010000444.1 GCA_018067325.1 Amphritea sp. | reverse complement strand
CTGGTGCCACCCTACGGCAGCTTTTTCGATCTGCGTACCGGCATGCTCTGGTCTCAGTATCTTGAAACTAACGGTGCCGAGGGCGTTGCACCTCCAGCCACGGTGGCTGAGATGAAGAAACTGACTGATAAGTTTGTCACCCTGAAGGCGGGTACTGCTGAGTCAGATAAGGTGGGTCTTGAAATCGCTAAGCGTGTGGTTGATGACTTGTTCGTTATCGGTACGGTGAAAGCGGTTTCTCCGGTCTACCGTAGCAATGCATTGGCTAACTTTGACACGCCAAAGACCTCTTCCTACGAGTTCTATCGTATGTATCCATACCTGCCGAGCCAGTGGTATCTGAGCAATGAAAGTATGGCTAAGAAATAACCATTACTGATGCAGTAAAGGGAGAAGCGTTGTCTCTCCCTTTCACTCGTTGTTTTCATTGTTAATTTTTAAGCAGTTTACTAACCCAATTCCCAGTTATGGAAATAGGGTTAGTAAGCTCGAAACACTTGTTGATTAAGTTTACCCGAGGCGGAGCCTTATTGTGATCATCCAATTTTTATCTGATACCTGGCTGCTGTGGGTTCTCCTCAGCATTGGCGGGCTACTGTGGTGGAGTGGCCGTGACAGTCAGTACTTCAATTATATTTTTCATCGTTATCAGTTAGCACTGGCTACCCTACTAATCGTTAGTGCGGTGGTATTTTCACTGATGGATGTGCTGCCTGGCGATTGCGCCGAAAAGTATATCGCTTATAAAAGTACTCAGGGCGAGATGATTACCCAGGCGGATATTCAAGCTGAGCGGGTACGAATGGGGCTGGATAAATCATTACCCGAACGCTGGGGACGTTGGGTTACTAATCTCACGCTGCGTGGAGATCTGGGGTTTAGCTGTGCTAAGCGCCAGTCGGTAAATCTGGCGCTTGGTGATCGGTTCTGGATGAGCTTTATGTTCTGTATCGCGGGATTAGTGTTTGCTTATCTAATCGCCGTACCCTTCGGTATTTTGTCAGCCTTTACTATTAATAAAAGTTGGACTGATAAGAACCCGCAGAACTCAAAGGGTCAGCAACTGGTTAATTCAGCGTTTCTTTCACTACAGAAATTATTGGATCTAACCCTGCGGATTATCAGCTATCTGGGCTTGGCTCTGCCGAATTTCTTGTTGGCGCTAACTATTATTCTGCTTTATGTTTTTGCTGGTGAAGCTATGCCTACAGGGTTGTTTTCCGACCAGTGGAGCAATGTGCCCTGGTTTGGCAGTCATGGTTTTGAAACGGGGAAACTCTATGATTTCCTGGGTCATATCTGGCTGCCGATCTTTGTTATTGGCTGGTCGGCAACGGCGCTTCAGTTGCAAACGGTACGTGCGCTGGTAGTCGATGAATCTAATAAGCTCTATGTTGATGCGGCCCGTGCTCGAGGTGTGGATGGTATGGCGCTGTGGGCAGGGTATCCGGTACGTCATTCAATCAGTCCCCTGTTTAATTCTATCGGCTTTGATTTTATGCGGGTGTTCAATGATCTGCCTATTGTTGCGGTGGTCATCGGTCTCACCGATTCGGCGGCGCTACTGATAGAAGCCTTAGCGATGACCAACGATCAGGAGCTTGCCGCGGCGATTCTGTTTCTGGTCGCGCTGGTGGTTATCAGCATGAACTTTATAACCGATGCGGTGTTAGCTGTGATTGATCCGCGTGTACGTAAGAGCGTGTTGGGGAATTGATGATGAATGCACTGTTAACCCGCTTCGGGCGTAAAGCTAAGCCGAAAAACGACGACTCTTACTATACCGCGGGTCAGATGGCGCTGATCAAGGCTCGGTTCAAGCGTAAAGCATCCGGTGTCATCGCCGCCTGGGTGCTGGGCACAATTGTATTTATGGGATTATTTGCGCCGTTCTTTTCTCCGGTTGACCCTACCATTCGCGGGGCCGATATCGAGTATCGACGGGGTGCCCCCCAGGTGGTTAAGTTCTGGGATGAGAACGGTTTTTCATTGACGCCTTTTACCTATACCTATACGAAAACGCGTTCCAGAATTGATTTGAAAGCCTTGGCTGGCGGTGGTTTGAGTGCTCTTGATGCTTTGACATCCAGCGGTGCTTTGACGGCATCTAGCCAAAATAAATATGACGTGGACAGAGTACAACGCCGCTATATTCAGTTCTTTTCTAAAGGCTGGGAGTACAGTCTGATTGACCTGAGTATTGGCAACTTGGATATGGATATCCGCTGGGACCGTCATCTGCTGGGTGTCGGGCAGGGACAGCTCCATCTGATGGGTACCGATGAAGATGGTAAGGATGTTCTTAGCCGAACATTACATGCGGTCTGGATTACCATCAGTATTGCTATTGTCGCTTTGGTCGTAAAATTGATTGTTTCGCTCTTTGTCGGGGGGGTGAGTGGCTATTTTGGTGGTCGTGTCGACACCATAATGATGAGCATAACCGAAGCGGTGCGGGTGATTCCGCCGATACCGATCTATCTGGCCTGTGCGGTTGCTCTTTCACAGCTTGATCTGACGTCGGTGCAGCGTTATTTCGCGATCGCTTTGGTGATAGGAGCCCTGGATTTTGCCACCTTGGGGCGGCGTTTACGTACCCATATCCTGACTGAACGAAACCAGGATTATGTTCTGGCGGCCCAGCTTTGTGGGGCCAGTACCTGGCGTATTATCTGGCGCCATCTGATTCCGAGTTTCAGCAGTTATATTATCGTAGATACCTTGATTAACTTCCCCTATGTGATTCTGGCTGAAACCAGTCTTAGCTTCCTGGGGCTGGGGTTAACTGAGCCGGTTAATAGTCTGGGGGTGTTGCTGCAGAAGGCGCAGGACCCTGATATTCAGCAGAATATGCTCTGGCAATTTTCTCCTGTGGCGGTGTTTGTTGTTTTGATTATGGCGTTTGTGTTTGTCGGTGATGCGTTACGGGATGCGGCTGATCCCTATTCGGAGAAGAAATAAGATGATGAGTCAGAATTTTAGTAACAATCTGTTAGAAATTCGTGATCTGAGTATCGATTTTAACACCGATGAGGGGCTGGTACGGGCGGTTGATAATCTCAATCTTTCTATTCGGCCAGGTGAAGTGATGGGGCTGGTGGGGGAGAGTGGTTCCGGTAAGTCGATTACCGCGAAAAGTATTATGCGCCTGGCACCGGGCAATGCAATTATCCAGCATCCGAGTCAGATCACCCTGAATCACCGTGACCAGGCGGTGAACGTACTTAAGCTACGGGGCCGCGATCTACGTCTGGTGCGGGGAGATGCCGTATCGATGATCTTTCAAGAACCGATGGCCAGTTTTGCCCCAGCAATCCGGATTAGCGATCAGATTATCCAGACGATGCAGATCCATCTGGGTTATGACAAAGATCAGGCTCGCCGCGCCGGTATTGAACTGTTTGATCGGGTCGGGATTGTCGATCCTGCGCGCCGCTTTGATCAGTATGTCTTTGAACTGTCTGGGGGGATGCGTCAGCGGGCGATGATCGCCATGGCGCTGTCGACGCAACCTAAACTACTCATCGCCGATGAGCCTACCACCGCACTGGACGTCACCATTCAGGCGCAAGTACTGGACCTGATGATGGAACTGCGGGAACAGCTGGGTATGGCGATGCTGTTTATTACCCATGATCTGGGGGTGGTCTCTAAGATAGCTGACAATGTCACGGTGATGAAACAGGGGAAGATTGTTGAAGCAGGTACCGCTGATCAAGTGCTGTTTCAGCCGCAACACAGCTATACCAAACGACTATTGGATGCCTTGCCGCACTTGGAGAACCTGCCGGAAGCACCGACTCACAAGCCCAAGCCTTTGCTGTCAGTTAAAGATCTGTCGATCAGTTATCCACAGGCGGGTAAGGGCCGTAAAACAGAGCATTTTACGGCGGTGAATAATATTAGTCTGGATCTTCCGGAAGGTCAGATTATTGGTTTGGTTGGTGAGAGTGGTTCAGGTAAAACGTCTCTGGGTAAGGCGATGTTAGGGGCTGCACCGATCAGTTCAGGGCATGTTGAATATCACAACACCAAAAAGAAAGTGAAGTTTGGCGCCGGTAAAGCGATTAAACGGAAACGGTTGGCCCGAACCGCGCAATTAGTGTTTCAAGATCCATACAGTTCGTTGAATCCGCGGATGACTGTGCGAGATATTATTGCGGAACCGCTGGAAGCGATGAAATTGACTAAAAGCCGCGAAGAGACTGATGCGCGAGTGATCGAAGTGGCGAAGCGCTGTCATATCGAAGTGGCGCATTTGCGTCGCTTCCCCCACGCCTTTTCCGGTGGTCAGCGACAGCGAATCAGTATCGCCAGGGCGTTAGTTTGTAATCCGAAATTTATAGTGGCAGATGAATCAGTAGCCGCCTTGGATGTTTCAATTCAGGCCGAGATTCTGAAACTGTTGAAAGAGCTGAAAGATGAGCTGGGGCTGACTATTCTGTTCATCTCTCACGATCTCAGTGTGATTGCTAACCTGTGTGACTGGGTCTGCGTGATGAAGCATGGTGAGTTGGTGGAGCAGGGCACTGTTCGACAGATATTTCTGGCCCCACAGGAAACCTACACGCAGACGCTGATCGCGTCGATTCCACTGCTGGAATCGGCAGAAAATCGATCTTGTGGATCGCCTGAGTTGCTGCATATAGCGGAGCGCCCGGTTTCTTCTATGCAATCTGAGTGGGTTTAAGATGGATTACTCGATGGCGGAGATCAGAGCCTTTAACGCGACACTGCAGGCTGGCAATTTCACTCGGGCCGCAGAGCTGTTGACGGTCAGTCAACCGGCAATAACCGCTCAGATTCGTAAGCTGGAATCCCGTTTTACTGCGCCTCTATTAGAGCGATTTAGCAAAGGGGTGCGGGCGACGGATTTGGGTAAACAGTTATATCAGATAACCCGGCAGTATAACGATCTTGAGGCGGCGATTGAGGTATTGTCCAACCCAACCTTGTCTCCTGGGGAAATGACGCTGAAGGTTGCGAATGCTTCCTCAATCATCTTTATGCCACTGATTGCGGAATTTAGCCGTCGGTTCCCCCAGACAACCCTGAAGATTAAGTCCGTCGCCACCTCTGAGTGTCGTCAGCTGGTACTTGATCGGGATGTTGATATCGGACTGTTTCCGCTACTGGGTGAAAACAGTGAACTCTCCCGATTGGCGTTTTCTTCCCATCGGCTGGTGGCAGTGCTACGACCTGATCATCCGCTGGCGGGGAAAAAATCCGTATCAGTCCGTGAGCTGGCCAGTGTCCCCTTGATTATTTACAAACCTGAAGCCTGTACCCAACAGTTGCTGGAAGGGTTGTTTGGTCGTCATCAACTGACGGTCTCTGGCAATGTGGTGGTAGATGGCAGGCTGGATATGTCAGAAGCGGTGTGTCATGGGCTGGGGGTTGGCTTTGCCCTTGAACAGGATATCCGTCCTGATTCGCGTTTGACTGTTGTGCCGATTGTTGAGGTAACAGATGAAGTGGTTGAACATGTGGTCTGGATGAAAAATCGACGCAGTCTGCCCGGAATACGTGATTTTATTCAACTGGCGCTGGAGCAGCGATGCGGTGCGCTGTCAGAGGTTAGTGAGTTATAACGAAATAGCATAATTTGTTTGATTTATTCCTCAAGATTTTCGTTTTCTGCCGATAAATTTAATATCGCGTAGGAGTATTACGATGGAAATAACAGCGGCTTCCGCTTCGGCTTATCAGCAAGCTTCGTTACAGAATGATGTTGCGCTGGTTGTAGCAGGTAAAGCAAAAGACAATCTTGAGTTGCAAGGTGCAATGGCGTTACAACTGCTGGAAAGTGCTGCGCTGGCCGCCGTCGATCCTGCCTCCTCGCTGGGGCAGAGTATCGATATATTGGCTTAACCGCGAGCCTTGATCAAAACCGCCTATTGGCGGTTTTTTTGTTTTTAGATTAGATCATGTAGTCAGCGGGGGACTCTGAGAATGATGTTGCATCTATCTGCCTTATGGCACTGGGGAGTTCGTCAGCAGGGATGGGCTTACTGAGAAGGTAACCTTGTATGTTCTGGCAATTTAGCTGCTCCAGGTATTTAAACTGCTCAATGGTTTCTACCCCTTCTGCGATCAGTTCTAACCCCAGACTTTTTGACATCGCCGCAATGGCATTGACCAGAGAAGCATCTTCCGCATTGTCTGGCAGGTCGCGAATAAAGGCGCGATCAATCTTTAATTTATCGATTGGAAATTGTTTGAGGTAGCTCAGGGATGAGTAGCCTGTGCCAAAGTCATCAATTGCGAGCTTTGCTCCCAGCTCTTTCAGTTGATTCAACCAGCTGATCGCTTCATTCGAACTTTCCAGAAACATGGTTTCAGTAATTTCGAAAATGATTTTGGTGGGGTCTGCTCCGGTTTTAGCGATTATTTCCTTCGCTACCTGAGCATTAAAACCAAGATGACGCTGGCTGCTGGAAACGTTTACAGACACTGCCAGGTTATCAATGCCCTGATCTTTCCATTCTCTCAGTTGCTTACAAGCCTGCTTGAATACCCACAAGCCGATCGGTTGTATAAGGCCTGTTTCTTCGGCTAGAGGAATAAACTCTGCCGGACTGATCAGGCCCCGCACTGGGTGATGCCAGCGAATCAATGCTTCTGCTGCGGTGACTTTGCTCTCTTCGCAGTTGTAGATCGGCTGATAGAAGAGTTCGAACTCTTCATGCAAAATGGCATGGCGCATAGACTGTTCCAAATCAGTCTGGTTTCTAATATGTTCGCGCATTTTGGTATTAAAAAATTGGTGTTGATTCCGCCCGCTGTCTTTCGCCAGGTACATGGCCATATCTGCGTGGCGAAGCATCGCTTCACCATTTTCTGCATCACTGGGGTAGCAGGATATCCCCACGCTTGCGCCGATATATAATGTACGACCAGCCAGCTGAAAGGGGGGGCGCAATGCGTCAATAACTCTTTTAGCCCTAAGAGCGGCGTCTTCGGGCTCTACAATATCTTGTAATACAATGACAAACTCGTCTCCGCCGAAACGAGCCAGAAAATCATTTTCGCGAATAACCGATGCCAGCCTTTGGCTGACTTGTTGGAGCATATTATCCCCCACAGAGTGCCCCAGGGTATCGTTAACCGCTTTGAAACGATCAAGATCGATAAACAGCAGTGCACAGGCGGTTTTTTGTTCTTTACAGTGGGTTAATACTTGCTGCAGTTCTCGCTTAAGCATGATGCGGTTAGGCAGTTCTGTGAGAGCATCGTAATTGGCTTGTTGGCGGATTTTCTCTTCATCTGCCTTACGTTGAGACATATCTGAGAACACTGCGACATATTGCTCTAGTGCCCCATCACTATTACGGACGGCTGCGATAGAAAGCCATTGAGGATAAGTGGTGCCGTCACGCCGCTGATTCCAAATTTCTCCTGACCAACTGTGACTCTGCTCAAGGATCTTCCACATATCTTGGTAGTTGATTTCCTTTTGCCTATTAGCCTGAAAAACCTGAGGCGTTTTACCTACAACTTCTTCAGCGGTGAAGCCTGTTATTTCAGTAAACGCTGGGTTGACGGAGATGATTCGGGTATCCGGCGAGGTGATCATGATCCCCTCATTGGTAGTTTCAAATACCGCAGCATTCATTCGCAACTGCTCTTCGGTGGAGCGCCGTTCGGTAATATCCTCTTTAACTGCTACAAAGTGCGTTATTTCCCCTAGTGGGTCTCGGACCGCAGAGATAGTCGCTGCCTCCCAGTAGAGCTGTCTGTTTTTTCGCCGATTCAGGAAGGTACCTTGCCAGACTTTTCCGTCCAACATTTGCAGCCACATATCCTGATAATTG
>JAGPUU010000443.1 GCA_018067325.1 Amphritea sp. | reverse complement strand
AGCAGCAGTGCAGCATTGAAACTCTGCAAACCCCAGTACACTATAAAGGGATACCCCAGCGTCAGCACTAGCGCACCGATTTTAAAAGCCATCGACATCAGCCAAACAGCTTTTCTACTTCGATCACCACATCCTGCACAGTGCGAACCGATTTAAAGTCTTCCGGTTTAATTTTCTTACCGGTCATCTTTTTCAGCTCAACCACTAGATCAACCGCATCAATACTATCGATATCCAGATCTTGATACAGATGAGCTTCAGGATGAATCGCGGAGGGATCAATCTCAAACAACTCTACAAGTACCGCTGAGATTTTCTGATAAATTTGTTCCTGATCAGTCATACAAACCTCTTAACTCACCCGTTGGGATTCAATTAACGTAGCCAGAGCATTAACACTGGAGAAATGCTCACGTGTGTCTTCTGAGTCAGCTTTTAACTTAATTCCGTAACGCTTTTGCAGTGCCAAACCAATCTCCAGAGCATCAATCGAATCCAGCCCCAGGCCATCGACAAACAACGGCTCATCATCAATGATCTCGCCTGGCGAGATATCTTCCAGATCCAGGGTTTCAATAATCATCTGCTTAATTTCCAGCTGCAGATTACTCATACAGTACCAACTCCTTATTAAAATACTCGGTCAAATCCGCAGTCAGTTTCCTGGCTCCTACGGAAGGGGCTTTCTCAGCCAAATAGGGTGCCACCGGAATCTCTTTACATACTTTGATCCGAAAATGGACTTTTTTCGACGGCACATGATACCACCGATTTTCTTTGCTCAACGTCGTCGGAACACACTCAATCAAAACCGGTGTGATATCTGCAGCCGCTCTGATCGCAACATTCGCTGCGCCACGTTTAAGGCTAACCGGTTGCTGTGGAGTGGTACGTGTTCCTTCCGGGAAGATAATCAGCGCGTCAGCCTTAGCAAAAGCCTCTGAAGCTGCTGAGATCACAGATTCGCTACTTTCATTGATAATATAACCGGCCGTCTTAATCGGCCCTCGGGTAAAAGGATTTCGCACCAGCCCCCCTTTTACAACGCAGTTAGCGTTGGGCACTAACGAAATCAGAAAGATGACATCGATCAGCGATGGATGGTTGGCCAGAATCAATTGGGCCTTGCATAACTTATCCACACCCTCCAGCTCATAACTCAAAACCCCGAGAAATTTCATCATGCCGATATAAAAACGGAACGAATGATGAATAACTCCCTGTGCACGACGCTCCCGCTGCCGCTCAGTACCCGGTATAACATAAAGTACAGGAACCGCAAACAGAGGCAGAAGGATACCGCCAAGACCAAAAACAAAAAAGCTAAATGCAGTCGCAATCCAACGCCAGCCATGGTTTATGCGGGCAAGTAAGCAGTTCATTCTGGGGACATCCGCCACCGACTGCGGGTCAGGGAACTACCGAAGACTACACTGGACTCCAAACCATTCAGCAGACGGAGCAAGGTCATAAAATCACCACTCTGATCCCGATCACTGCTCGGTCCATTATCACTCTGCAATATAAAACCGTCACCCTCTTCCCGACTGAGAATCATCGCCACCGCGCATGGAAATGGTGTTGAATCACTATAGGGTTTATAGAGTTCAGGCAGCGGTAAATCATAGATAACACAAAGAACCCGGGGCTGATCCTGTAGTTGAGTCACCGCTTCGATAAGTGCACTTGGAATAAGGTTTTCCGTCGCCGCAATCGCAGTCACTTCACTGACATCCTTTCGAGCGATAGAGAGCAACCCACTCAGGGCATTATGCACAGCAAGGCTGAAGCCGGTAGGAGACATCGGCTCGCCCTCGGCTATACCTTCCAGCAAAGAAAGGGTCAGTGGCGTATCGCCATGGCGAGAGGCAAAAACACCGGGAATAGAGTCGATACCCTCAAGCAGAGGCAGAGCAGCACCCGCCGCACAACGCCCCAACTCAGTAAAGCGACGCCTAAGCATAGGCGGAATCTGTTTCAGAGATGTTTTCCCCAGTTCCGAGGATAGATCAGATGGATGCAGAAGCCATTCACGCCATGCATGATGGCTTTCCAGTCCTGGGGCAAATGCATTCCATGATTGCAATTTAAAACGAACCAAGCGCTCAACTCCGACAACGATCATATGCAAAATATACAATCATACGCGTTAATATATTATCCCTAATTTTCAGAGTGGAATTCTACTCGTTAGGTTCTCTGATGCAAACCTAAAGATCATTGAAGCGCCCCCTTTATCTCCCTATAATCGACTCACTAAATGGACACAACACAAGTAGAGTAACGTGAAATTATTAATCACCGTTCTAACAACCACTCTACTGTTCGTTGCCCCAGAGGCTTTCAGTCGTGATTCCAAATTGATGTTTTCTATTCAGGATGCGATGCAATCAGCAGATTTTCAGGAACGCTTAGATCCAAGCATCCGTTTTTATTTTGGCACTCAAAATCATACCAAAACATTACAGTCTTACGGCAACTTCACCACTAACAAGAATACTAACGCATTTGGTAAAAGCGACGGCGAAGCGTGCCGCTGGGTATTTCTGTCCGCTTTACTCACTTTACAGGAGAGAGCGAAAACTGAGGGAGGCAATGCCGTCATAAACATTGTTAGTTATTACATGAAAGAGAAAAACAGTAGTAACCGTGAATTCGAATGCCATGCTGGCGCTATTATGGCGGGTGTAGCACTGAACGGCGACGTAGTTAAACTTGCCCGTTAAGTCAGAGCAACCATCGGTCCGGTTCTGGTACACCCATGCCGGATCAATCGATGCCCAAACCTGTCAACAATGGTTATTGTTACTGCCACTTGCACAACAAAACTATTACCAAACCATTAAACATAACAGCAGACGTAAAAGTTATCTGTTCAGCAGACTACTCATCTGCTCTGCCCTGAGTCAGTTATTCAATAAACCCTTAAACCACTGGCAAATAGAAGAGCTCGATAATTCTGCCCCGATTATTCGCAACCTTCAAAAAAACTATTTTATCAGCCTGACTCATTCTAATGATCTAATATGCTTTGCCCTGAGCACCGACAGAATCGGCATTGACGTTGAAGCCATAAAGATAGAGAGAGATTGCCATGCCGCGGCAGAGCTGTTCATGAATACAGAAGAATTAAGTCACTTACCCGACTCTGGCGATACTTTATACCAATACTTCTATCGCCTCTGGTGTGCCAAAGAAGCACTTTACAAAGCCTTGCCTGCTCCTGATCAAAAGAAAGTAACCCTCGCCTCACTTTTTTACGCAGACTTAGAAGCAAATAGAACAGCGTGGCGATTGCTTGAAACTGAAATAGAAAACTATCGGGTCGCAATAGTTACTCAAGAACCTCTGTCCATAAGTGAACTGCCACTAATAGAAATTAACGTCCCTTAGGATTAAGAGATCTCGGAGAAACGGTTTAGCTCGAAGAGCATCTCCGCTTTACGCCCCGGCTTGGCAAAGCTGTATTCAAAACTATTCCGTGCCAGCTGCACCGCTTGTTCTTTGGACATTCCCAAGCCCTTTTCGAGGGCGATGAAATTCTCAGTCAGATAGCCGCCAAAATAGGCGGGGTCATCGGAGTTTACAGTGACTTTTACGCCCTGCTCTAGCATCTGAAGGATGTTATGCTGACTCATGTCAGCAAACACTTTCAAGCGCGTATTAGACAGAGGGCAAACGGTCAGGGCCACTTTTCCGATTACCAGCCGTTTGATCAGTTCGGGATCATCTATCGCACGCACACCATGATCGATACGATCAACATGCAGTAGCTCCAGGCTATCGATTATATTCTGTGCCGGCCCCTCTTCACCGGCATGGGCAACCGCTAACAAACCCATCCCTCGAGCCTTGGCAAACACTCTTGCAAACTTAGCTGGCGGATGCCCCAACTCAGAGCTGTCCAACCCGATACCGATAATGTTATCAAGATAGGGCTCTGCCTGTTGCAGAGTTTCGAACGCAGCCTCTTCACTAAGGTGACGCAGGAAGCACATAATCAGACCAGAGCTGATACCATATTCGGTTTCGGCATTTTTCAGGGCACGGCTGATACCGCTAATCACATTAACAAAAGGGATACCTCGGTCAGTGTGGGTCTGTGGATCAAAAAAGGGTTCGATGTGGATAACATGCTGGGTACGGCACCGTTCGATATAAGCCCAGGTCAGGTCATAGAAATCCTGCTCAGTTAGAAGCACCGCTGCTCCCTGGTAATAGAGATCAAGAAATTCCTGCAGGTTATTGAAGTCGTAGGCGGCTGTTAGCTGTTCCACTGAATCATAAGGCAGCTCAATGCTATTGCGCTCTGCTAACCGGAACATCAACTCCGGCTCAAGTGATCCTTCCAGATGCAGATGTAACTCCGCCTTCGGCATAGCATTTAAATAGTGATCCATCGCGGCCTCCTGCTCCTCAGTATCCATTTAGTGTAGCAGTTGGCAGCATTGAACCTATTCTTTGCAACAGAAGACTATTACTCAGCCTTGCTGTCGTTCCAGGGCGCCACTTTAACCAGCAATAACATGCCGGGAAGTGCCAGCAGCGCACAGAGATAGAAAAACAGATTCCAGCCAATCGCATCGACTATATAGCCGGTAAGCGCATTAACGAAGGTACGCGGCAATGCTGCCAGCGCAGTAAACAACGCAAACTGGGTTGCGGCAAAAGCAACATTGGTCGAGCGGGCAATAAAGGCAGTAAAAGCCGCCGTACCTAATCCCACCCCAAGGTATTCGAGGCTGATAACCACCGCAAGGATGACCTTATCCGGCCCCGCTTCGGCCAGTACCGCAAAGCCAAGAATAGTTACTACTTGTACAACGCCGAAAATCCACAGC
This sequence comes from Amphritea sp., assembly GCA_018067325.1. Classification (GTDB taxonomy): domain Bacteria; phylum Pseudomonadota; class Gammaproteobacteria; order Pseudomonadales; family Balneatricaceae; genus Amphritea. The sequence goes on along the minus strand of JAGPUU010000443.1, from coordinate 7,526 downwards.
GCCCGATTGATTCCCAGCTTAATCATCCACAAACCACCGAGAATACCGCCAACTACCGATGCCCAGAGGGCGGAAGCTTTGGCGATCACCCCTATCTCGGTCAGCGTAAAGCCGAGGTCGATATAAAACGGGGTCGACAGAGCGGTTGCCATGTTATCGCCGAGCTTATAAAGGAACATAAAGCAGAGAATCAGCAAGGCTCCACGCCACCCTAACCGGGTAACAAACTCATGAAAAGGTTCGGTGATCGCCTGTTTCAGCGTTTTCGGGGCACGGGGCTCAGTGATCGGTTCTTTGACAGCAAAGGTCATCGCTACCCCCACCACCATAAATCCAGCAATGATCATAAAGACACTGCTCCATGGCAGGATATCTGCCAGAATCAAACCTAATGCGCCAGGCACCAAACCGGAAATGCGATAAGCTTGTACATGTACCGAATTACCCCAACCCAGCTCCTGATCCGGAAGCAGTTCACGTCGATAAGCATCCAGTACGATATCCTGACTGGCACTAAACAACGCCACTGCGGTGGCGAGGTAGGCGATAGTCATAATCGATAGAGTTGGATCAAACATACCCAAGCCGGCAATTGAGCCCAGCAGCGCCACCTGGGTGATCAGCATCCAGCCCCGCCGCCGCCCCAGGAATGGCGGGATATAGCGATCCATCAGCGGGGCCCACATAAACTTCCAGGTGTAAGGGAAGGTTACCAGTGCGAACAAACCTATCTCTTTCAGCCCTACCCCTTCTGCACGCAGATAAGCAGGTAGTAATTGAAATAGCACATAGAGTGGCATTCCGGAGGCAAATCCGGTGAAGATACAGATCATTGTTCGGCGGTTAAAAACCGATTCTTTCCAGTCTGGCTTTTGCTCAGGGGTGTTAACCGCGTCCACTTAAGATCCTTAGATAATGATGTTTGGCTCAGAATAGCCCGTATACCATAACGACAGCTGAACGCTGCTGTTATCTTTGGAAGTTAATCCCGGAAATTATTGTATTGTAGCGGCAATTCCAGATCTTCTTCACGCAGCATAGCCATGACAGATTGCAGATCATCTCGTTTTTTACCGGTAACCCGCACCTGCTCTCCCTGAACCTGAGTCTGGACTTTTAGCTTTTTATCTTTAATCAATTTGATGATTTTCTTACTGAAAGGCTGATCCAGCCCCTGTTTCAGAGTCACTAACTGACGTGCCCGCATATGGGCAGTGTGGGCATCACCAACATCCATACTCTTAATATCGATTTTACGGCCCACCAGCTTACTTCGTAGAATTTCCAGCATCTGCTGCAGCTGAAAATCAACTTCAGCTTGAAGTGTAATGACTTCAGCGGCCAATTCAAAAGTCGCATCTACTTTATTAAAGTCATAGCGGTTCACCAACTCACGGTTGGCCTGATCTACAGCATTGCTGACTTCATGCATATCCAGTTCAGATACGATATCAAATGATGGCATCGGGGTGCTCCTTAACACTGCTGCCGCTCATCAGCGGCGTATTGGGTTTTATCCTGCCTATCATACCGTTATGATGGAGTAACACCTACCCCCATTAGCAAAGGATCCTGGAAACTATAATGCAGTGGCATATTCTGGGCGCAGGCGCCATCGGCCTGCTTTGGGCTGCTAAATTACAGCGGGCAGGCCATCGCGTCACCCTGATTCTGAGCGGCCCTCAAAAACTGAATCAATACAATGAAATCGAACACTTTTCAGTCACATCTGAAGGGCTGACTGATCGCTTCAATGCAGACGCAGAGCTTGCCGAGCATACAGTACCGATCCACCACCTTCTGATCACCACTAAGTCCTTTGCTGCTGTTGACGCCTTTAATTCTATTCGCCATAGGCTAGCAGGTAACGCTCGCATACTCCTTTTGCATAACGGCATGGGACCGCAACAGCAGCTCGTCGACGAAAACCCTCAACTAGAGATCTGGGCTGGCAGTACAACAGATGGCGCTTATTTTGAAAGCCCCTGGAATCTGGTCCGGGCGGGCATCGGTGATACCCAGATCGGCAGACTATCTGAATATGGAGACGAACAGTTCTTCGAAGAGATGGCTAGCGTAGATGGAAAGCTGACAATGACCACGGATATCAACACTGTTCTCTGGCGCAAGCTGGCAATCAACTGCGCTATCAATCCCCTGACAGCCTTATATGACTGCCGCAATGGTGAACTGCTTAAATACACTGATCGGCGCGCGGCAATGGCACAGATATGCAAAGAGGTCGACAGCGTCGCCAATGCCCTTGGGATTACGCTGTTTGACCGAAAACTGATGGAACAGGCCTGGGATGTCGCTGAATTAACCGGGAGAAACCACTCATCGATGCAACAGGATGTTAGCCACAACCGAACCACTGAGATTGAAACAATCACCGGCTTCTTCTGTAAAGCTGCCAAACAGACCAGCATCCCAGTACCCGCCAATCAGCTCGTATTGGAAGCCATACGCAATATTAATGAACCTGATGATTATTAAGCCCTGATTGAAGCAGATCGAGGTTTCGCAAGTTAAGAAAAGGACAACGCCATGACTAAAAAGAAATCAGAGATGACCCCCTCAGAAAGGCGCAAATCATTGGGATTGGGTGAAGATTATCCCTATGATAAAAAACTATCGCGAAAAGCCTACGAAAAAGAAAAAAAGCGGCTGCAGATCGAACTGCTGAAAATGCAGAACTGGATCAAAGATACAGGCCAAAAAGTCATTATTATTTTTGAAGGCCGGGATGCAGCAGGCAAAGGCGGTGCAATTCAGCGCTTTACCGAGCATCTGAGCCCTCGGGGCGCTCGCATTGTCGCACTGGATAAACCTTCCAACGTTGAACAGGGGCAATGGTATTTCCAACGCTACATGGAACAACTACCCAATGCCGGCGAGATGGTTCTTTTTGATCGCTCCTGGTACAACCGGGGTGGCGTTGAGCAAGTCATGGAGTTCTGTACCGAAGAGGAATATAAGCTGTTCCTGAAACACACCCCGATGCTAGAACAGATCCTGGTGGAAAGTGGTATCAAGCTGTTCAAATTCTGGTTCTCTGTTAATCAGCGGGAGCAGTTCCGTCGCTTTAAGGAGCGCGGTAAAGATCCGTTAAAACATTGGAAGCTAAGCCCAATGGATCTGGCTTCGGTGGAAAAATGGAAGGAATACACCAAAGCCAAAGAAGCGATGTACCACTACACCCATACCGAAATCGCCCCCTGGACCACTATTATGTCCGATGACAAAAAGCGGGCCCGGCTGGAAGTCATGAAAATAGTCCTCAACGCCCTACCCTATGACGACAAAGATGAGAAAGCAGGACTTACGCCCGACAGCTCAATCGTAGCCGATGCACTGGATCGACTGCCACAGTTTAGCTCCAAGCATATTCCTGAAATTGACTAAGATAACCACTTAATCGATCATCTACCCTAGATGATCCGAATTCATTAAAGACTGACACAATTTCATTTGACCAGAGCGCTACTGCAACATAGAGTAGCGCCTCATTCTACTGGTGCCCAAAGCTGATTCTACAGCTAGGGTTAATCGGGAAGACTGGTGCGCTCCTTTATGAGCAAACCCAGCGCTGCCCCCGCAACGGTAAGTAACCACAAAACTGACATACGCCACTGTAATGGGAAGGCGTCAGTTGATGTATACGATCGGCCAATCGCTGATCAGGTTACGAGCCCGGAGACCGGCCAGTAGTCAGTTCACTATTTATGTGCACGGTGGGTGCGCTAAACAGGAAATATGATGAAACAAACCAGTCTTTATCAGGCTGTGCTTTTGGGCACTTCACTGATCTCTGCTGCTTCCGTGGCACAAGAAAACTCTCAAGTAATAAACAAGTCCGACACGCATACACTTGATACTGTCATCGTATCGGCAACCCGCTCTGAGCAAAAAGAGAATATTGCACCAGCAATGATCTCAATCATCGATGCAAAACAGATCAGCCGAAGCGGCGCTAGCAATCTGGCAGATTTACTGCGTAGCAGTGGTACTGTTCAGGTAAGGGATACGCTTGGAGATGGTAGCCGGGTATCTGTATCTATGCGCGGATTTGGCCAAAACTCCAGCAGCAACGTGCTAATACTTGTAGATGGACGCAAACTTAACAATCCTACCCTTCAATCTCCTAGTTTGAATATAGTTGCCGTAGAAGATATAGAACGGATTGAGATCACCCATGGCAGCTCAGGCTCTTTGTATGGTGACCATGCTGTCGGTGGTGTGATCAATATTATTACTAAAACAGCGACTCAAACCCAGGCCAGCATCCAGATCAGTGGTGGTAGCTATGACTCGAACAGCGTACTGGCAAACTTAAGCCACGCTTATGAAAATGGTATCGGCATCCGCCTAAGCGGCAAACACGCTGTTCAGGATGGGTATCGCGATAACAACGATTCCGAGTTTGATACCTACACCGGCGAATTAAGTTATCAACATGACCGAGGCGAACTTTTCGTTGAAAGGCAAAAAGTGGCTGACGACCTTTTCCTTCCCGGCGCCCTGAACGATTCTGAAGTAGCCGAAGACCGCATTCAGAGTACTGATACAGGACAATTTGCCAACGACAACACTGATATTATCCGGGTAGGAATTGAACAGTACCTTACCGACAATCTGAGTTTGTTGGCTGAATATACTGGACGGGACTCTGAAAGCTACGGCTACAACGGTTTTAGTAACTTCACCCAAAACACTGAAGCTGACAGCTTCACTCCTCGATTAAGCGGCGAATGGCAGCTTGAGCAGGGCACTCTTTATCTGACCAGCGGTTTCGATCAGATACAAAGCGATTACAACGCATCCTGGGGTGATAAATATAAGCAGAGTATTCAGGCCTACTATCTGCAGACGATTATTCCACTTCAGAATGATGTCAGTTTGACTCTGGGCGCGCGTCATAGCCAAGTAGAAGATACTAATCGAGTTTCCCATGATCAAAACCGTGACAGCGCTACGGTAAAAGAGATCGGTCTGTCCTGGCAACTAGATAAGCAACAACGGTTATTTATTCGTCGTGATGAGAACTTCCGCTACGCCAATCTTGACGAGCATGGTTTTACTCTACCATCGGTAGAATTTCTCAAGCCCCAAGAAGGGACATCATGGGAGATGGGCTGGCAGAGCCAGCAAGATGATTTAAAACTGACAGCTAGCTTGTACCATCTGACCCTTAAAAATGAAATTCTTTACGACCCAGTAATCGCCAATACCAATAGTTGGAGTGGTTTCGGTGCCAATATAAACTTAGACGAATCCCGTCGTCAGGGAGTAATTCTGGAAATAAACCAAGCATTAACTCCAGCCCTGACAGCTGGAACGACTTATACCTATACCGACGCAGAACTTACCTCAGGCAGCTTTGAAGGCAACCAGGTTCCCTATGTTGCAAAACATACACTGAGCCTATTTGCAGACTATCAGTTAAGCAGCAACTGGAGCCTGTTTGTCGATGGTCAGTATACTGGCTCTCGCTATCAGGATGATGATAATGCCAATGAGCAGCAAAAAGTCGCCGAACAGCTTATTCTGAATACGGCTGTTAATTATAAACGGGACAATTGGTTTGCCAGCGCTAAGGTAAACAACCTGGGTAACGAAAAGTACGATGGCTACTCAATATACTCTTTTGGTGCCAACCATTATCCAGCTCCGGAACGTAATCTTAAATTGACCTTAGGCTATCGTTTCTAAAGATATCTAATGGAAAAACGCCAAACCGATACAGGGGAGCCAAGTCGCTCCCCTTTTTTATACTTTTAAAATGACCCATTGAGTATGCTAACGTTTCGCAACTTACCTTTTTTGAGGAATCCGACATGACCAATCGCCTGACAAAAATCTACACCCGCACCGGCGATAAAGGCACCACGTCCCTAGCCAACGGCAGTAAAGTCAATAAAGATCACCCTCGGATAGAAACGCTGGGAGATACGGACGAGCTGAATTGCATACTCGGTGTACTGATTGCCGAACTATCTGCTCAGGAACCGTTAAGGAAGCTGTTGGTACAGTGTCAAAATGACCTGTTTGATCTGGGGGGGGAGCTGGCGGTAGCTGATCCCGATTATCAAGTCATTAGCGCTGCCCTGATCGCTGATATGGAACAGCAGATCGATGATCTGAATAGCCGTTTACCGCCATTGAAAGAATTTATTCTTCCAGGTGGAAACCGTACCGCAGCACTATGTCACCAGGCCCGCAGTGTATGTCGGCGGGCTGAGCGCCGAATTGTTGAACTTGCACGGCAGGAAAAGGTCAATCAGGAAGCCGCTCGTTATCTTAACCGCCTGTCCGATCTGTTGTTTGTCGCAGCCCGGATTCTTGCCTGTCAGGATGGTGGAGAAGAAGTTTTATGGCAGCCACGAAAACCGGCATGATGGCTTATGAACAACCTAAGCCAGTCGATACAAGATTCATATTTGAATAATCTGGCATTTAATAAATAAAGAGAGATGTAGATATGTTGCGTTTAATTGCCCCACTGACCCTAGCACTGACGGCAACCCTGTTATCACCGCTAGCACAGGCTGATTGCGCCGATGAACAAACCTGGTGTGAAACCAAATGTGAAGTGAAGCATGTAACAGATGACGCAGCAGCAACAGGCTGCAAGTCAAAGTGCGTTGCCGCTCGTGCTGCTTGCAGCACTCAGTCTGGCGCAGAAACCGCATGGGATGCAACGAAAGACGCCGCTAATAAAACAAAATCGTTCTTTAAAGGCCTGACTGAGTAAAGATTTACGCTCTCCGACACTGAAACCGACGCAATAGGTTTAGGATTATTTGGCAATCACTTCCCTGGCCTGCTGTATCAGTTTGCACATCTGCTCGGCACCGTCCAGAATTCGCATCGTCGGACGATATAGCAAATCTTCGTTAAGCCGATATAACTGACCATCGCGGCTAGCCGCCAGCGTTGGCCAATTCAACCATTGCTGTTCCCAACCTTCAGGCACATTCTCGCCGGTTAGAATGATTTGCGGATTGGTCAGCAGAACTGACTCAACGCCCAGCCGGGGAATCACCTCTTTATGCCCAGCAAACAGGTTAATACCACCACATAGACTGATCACCCGATCAACCATCTGTGTGTTATTGATGGTCATCAGTGGTTGATTCCATAGTTGATAAAACACCCGAACTTTTTCGCTTTGATTGAAACGTTGCTGCACTCCTTGCAAACGCGCCTCAAACAGAGACGCCTGCTGCTCAGCAAGGGGGAGTCGAATCAGTTTTCCCAGCGCACGCAAGTTGAAAGGGATATCACTGAATTCATGCGGCTCGGAGTAATACACCGGTATCCCCATCTGCTCCAGTCGCTGCAAAGGAAGTTGAGGGTTACCTCCCGGCCAGGCAATTACCAGGTCCGGCTGCAATTTAACAATAGCTTCTAAATTAAAACCTTGAGCGTCACCTACAACCGGCAGATTAGCCGCTTCAGGAGGGTAATCACTATGACTGGCAACCCCTACTTCAAAAGAACCCGCACCAATCGCAAATAGATTT
>JAGPUU010000433.1 GCA_018067325.1 Amphritea sp. | reverse complement strand
GGTTGGGGCGACGGTTTGCCAGGCCGCTCCGCCTTTATCAGTATCTGCGGCATGGCTCATCTGGTTAAGTTGTATGCCGGTGCTGCAGAGCAGCAGTACACAGACCTGTTTCAGCATCATGCTTTTGCTGAGGCGATTAGCTTGCTGATGAGCGCTCTCAGCGCTGCAGGCTTTATCGGTTTATGTAGTAACTCTGCATGTGTCCCTGCGATCTCTTCTTTGACCGCGTCGGTCCGGTCTGCAGTAATGACGATTGCGGGAATCGGGTGGTGCCAGAGCTCTCCCAGTTCCTGTAATGCCATGATGCCAGTACGGGTTTCGTCGAGGTGGTAGTCTGCGAGGATTATGTCCGGCATAAACTCCTGTTCGAGGATCTGATCTTTGGCTTCTACAGCGGAAATCGCTGTGAGCACAGAGCAGGACCAGCCCTGTAGCAGGGCGCTCATCCCTTCTAGAATCTTAGGTTCATTGTCGATTACCAGTACCTTGATTCCTTCCAGTGCTTTACTACGGGTCCAGCCTCGTTTTTCAGGTTTCGCTTTAACGGCTTTAGCTTTATTGCCCAAAGGTATGTTGACGCTGAATACAGTGCCTTTGCCGGGCCATGAACGTACATTAAGAGGGTGGTTTAGCATTAACGCTATACGTTCGGTGATGGCCAGTCCCAGCCCCAGTCCATCAACCTGAGAGTGCTTAGGGTTGTTGATACGGCGGAACTCCTCAAAGACTTCGTTTAGCTTGTCTTCGGGAATGCCGACGCCGGTATCCCAAACCTCGATCTGTAGCGCTTTACCCCGGCGTCGACAGCCCAGCAATATCTTGCCTTCTTGGGTGTAGCGGATTGCGTTAGAGAGAAAGTTTTGCAAAATTCGGCGCAATAGCTGCTGATCAGAGTGGACTACCTGGCAGCATTTGACAAAATGAAAGCTCAGATTTTTCTCTTCGGCTAATGCGGTAAATTCGGCACTAAGATTGTCGAACATGGTGTCAATTGAAAAGTGACTGAGGTTGGGCTCAAGCGCTCCAGCGTCCAGCTTTGATATGTCCAGAATGGTTGTGATTAAGCTCTCTGCGGCTTTGAGTGAGCCATCAAGGTTATCCACTAACTGGCGTGTTTCAATATTGTGTTTTTGCTGTGCCAGGGCGGAGATAAATAAACGCGCGGCATTCAGGGGTTGTAATAGATCATGACTAGCGGCGGCCAGAAAGCGAGTTTTGCCAAGGTTGGCAGCATCCGCATCGGATTTTGCCTGGCGCAGTTCATCCTCAATCAGTGAGCGAATAGTATTCTCTTTACGCAGCTCTTTATTGACTACAGAGAGTGTTTGGGTTCGTTCATGCACTCGTAGCTCCAGATTTTCATTGGTCTCCTGAAGTAGTTGCTCGGCTTTGCGGCGCTCAGTTATGTCCTGATATAGCGTGAAATAACCCAGGATCTCTCCGGTCTCGTTAAAGTGGGGTATATAGGTTACCTCTGCATATCTTATCTGGTCATCGCTTGAAGGGAGTTCAGTTTCAAATCGCTGCCTTTCGCCTTGTAGTACTTTTTTTATGTAAGGCAGGCGTGTCTCGAACTCCTTTTTCGATAAGGTATCGCTGCTTGATATACCGGCGATGTTGTGTCGATCTATGCCGAAGGCACGGGCGTAAGCTTTATTGACAAAGCGGAAGTTGCGGTTGGTGTCGAGGAAGGCGATCAGCACGGGCACGTTATCGGTGTAATTACGGATATTCTGCTCGCTCTCACGCAGGGCTTCCTGTACCCGTTTGTGCTCGGTGATATCCATGTAGGTGTTAACAAAGCCGCCATTAGGCATTCTGTTGCCCCGAACTTCCAGTACAGAGCCGTCCATTCTGTGGCGTTCGTAGGAGTGGGCTTTGCCTTCGTGGAGTATGTTAAGGCGGCTTTCTACATGTTCATTTACATCGCCTTCACCGTACTCCCCTTTGCTGGCGTTATAACGGAAGATCTCTTCAATTGGGCGGCCAACACAGACCAGTCCTTCGGGGTACTCGAACATATCGATGTAGCGTCGATTCCAGGCAACAAGGCGCATCTGCTGATCAACAACGCTGACGCCCATGGTGATGTTTTCGATAGTAGATTGCAGTAATGAGCGGTTGAAGCGCAGTGCCTGAGAGGCTTCGTCAACGATAGTAACTACATCGCCGATCTGCATATCTTTACCTCGCAGGGTAGAGGCGAGAACGATTCGGGCAGAGGAAGCACCAATAACGCCCGCCAGCAGACGTTCGGTAAATTGAATCAATTCGGAGCTGGCTTTGTCTCCAGAGAGTAGGGGGTCAAGGCCTGCTTTAAGCGCGAAGCCGGTAAAGGCGTGCTGTGTTCGGCTGATACCGAGAAAGCGCTCGGTCAGAATCTGTAAGTCCCCTACGGTGGCGTGGCTGAATACTTTGGACGGTTCTGACAGGTCGTTGTTGTAGACATCGACGAAAGCGCTGGCTTGAATTCGATCAATTAGTCTTTGGGGGCTGTATCTGGATACCAGAAGGTAAAGTAGCGCGTTGACGGATACGCTCCAGAGGGTTCCGTGGGTTAGCGGATCCATGTCGGGGAGGCCAAAGAGTTGCGTTGGTATAAGTAGATCGGAACCAAACAGGCCGTTACCCAGGAAGGATGTCGGCATTAAACCGGCATTAGCCATAGTTGGGAATACCAGAGTATAAAGCCAGATCAGAAAGCCAGCGGAGAGTCCTGCGAGCATGCCGTGTCGGGAGCCGGTTTTCCAGTACATACCGCCGATTAAGCCGGGTAGGAACTGCGCTGAGGCGACAAAAGCCAGTAGGCCAAAGGAGGCGAGAGTCCCCTGATCCCCTAATATACGATAGTAGAAGTAGGCCAAGATCATCAGGCAGATAATGGTGATCCGTCTTACTCTGAGAAGCATCGCTCCCAGGTCTTTATTTTTCGATAGCTTTAACCACGAGACCCTGAGTAATAGAGGCATCACTATATCGTTACATACCATCGTAGAGAGGGTAATTGAGGCAACAATAACCATGCTGGTTGCAGCGGACAGACCGCCGATAAAGGCAAAGGTGGTCAAGCCTTTAAAGCCTTCCTGCAGTGGCAGCATGAGAACAAAAGTGTCCGCGTCGACCGTCGTGGCGTCAAAGGATGCCATTCCGGCGGTGGCTATGGGTAGGACAAACAGCGATAGCAGAATTATATAAATGGGAAACAGCCAGCGCGCTGTTTTTAGATTCTCAAGATGAGTGTTTTCGACGACAGTAACGTGAAATTGGCGAGGTAAGCAGAGGATAGCAGCGCAGGCTAATAGGATCTCTGTCAGGAAACTGTTGCCCAAGAAGGTTTCTTCCAGGGGGCTGCTGAAGTTTGCGTTGTTGTGAAGTTGGCTGCG
>JAGPUU010000420.1 GCA_018067325.1 Amphritea sp. | reverse complement strand
CCTGACCACCCCGGTCAACCTTAACCACCGGAATATCTCCAGTAGTTAACAGATGCGACTCGTTGCCAGCCTGGCCCTGAGTAAACACAGGGTGATGTTCCAGCAACCAGATTTCGTCTACCGTCTCAACGTCTCGACTGGCGGTGAAATTCTGCATCGTCAACCAGGTGGGTTGATACTCAACTAACCCCAGATCACGAATAACTATTTTTTCAGACACCTGGACTACCAAAGGTTCAGACGGCGCCATCAAATCACCATCTGTACGCGGCCAGTCGCTTTCAACGCCTTATGCATCGCATCCAGCTGGTCTGCACCGGTAGCTGTAATCTTCATCCGCACAGAGGTAAACGTGCCTTTTTTACTGTCCTGCTCGTCAACCTTACTTAGATCCAGATCAGGGGCATACTGGCGAACAATATCGATCACCAGCTCTTTAAAATCAGGTCCTGCCCGGCCAATTATCTTAATCGGATAATCCGCACAGGGAAATTCAATTTTGGGTGCTTCTTGCTCAGTTTGCTGGGCCATAACTCTCTCTCGGTCACTCAACCTTTCATCAGGTCGCGCTGATAGCAGGTAAATAATTCAAACATACGAGCCCATAACGGCCCTTTCTTTCCATCAGCCACCGGCTGACCATCAATTTCAAGCACCGGAACTACCGCCCGCGTGGAGCTACTAACCCAAACCTCATCTGCAGCTAGCAGACGCTCATAATCGATATCAACTTCCTGCGCAGGAATACCGTTTTCATCGGCTAACTGTAAAATCAGTTCACGGGTGGTGCCGCCAAGAATATCTGAGCCTCGCTTCGGGGTATAAATCACCCCCTTATCGACTAAAAACAGATTACAGGAAGCCCCTTCCGTTAACAGCCCATCCCGGATCATCAGAGCTTCTTCTACACCGGCCTGACGTGCTTGCTGCATCACCAGTATATTCGGTAACAAGCCAGTACTTTTGATATCACAACGTCCCCAGCGCAGATCTGCGGTGACTATTGCCCGGACACCGTCAACTGAATCGAGGCCCGCGTCATAGATATCTTTTATAGGACTACAACTGGCAAACACCGTCGGGGTCATATCCTCATCATAGATGTGACTTCGGCTACCCGAACTCCCCCGACTAATCTGCAGATAAACCGACAGATTCCCCCCGCCATTCAATTCAACCAAACGGGTCAGAATCTCTTTCCAGTCAAACTCTGCTCTGATCTGAATCCCTCGCAAACTATGCCCGAGGCGTTGCAAATGCTCATCCAGCCGAAAACCCTGACCCTGATAAAAAGGGATCACTTCATAAACGCTATCGCCAAACAGAAAACCCCGGTCAAATACAGAGACCTGAGCTTTGTCTGCAGCGATATATTCACCGTTCAGATATACAGTTTTCATCTTCGTTTAACGACAGATGCCCGGACTTAGTCCATTCCTAAGCCCGGGCATCTATTCCTCAGAGCCGGATGCTCAGTTAATCAGATTATAAAAGAATAGCGCAATTGCATCCCAGATACGCTGTAACAATCCCGCTTCATTAATACTTTCCAGCGCTACAACCGGAGCTTCTGCGACAAGTTTGCCCTCTAGCATCACTTTCAGGGTACCGAAACTCTGGCCTTTCTGTATCGGTGCTTTGATTACTTTATCCAGATCCAGAACCGCCCGAAGCTGCTCACTCTCACCGCGGGGAATGGTTATCGCCATCGCGCTAGTCAATCCAACGCTTAGCTGATCCCGCTGACCCGCCCAAACTTTAGTCGTTTCCAGTACCTGACCGGCATCGTAAAGTTTGTGGGTGCGGAAGTAACGAAATGCATAAGCAAGTAATTTCTGACTCTCCTGAGCCCGTGCTTCCTCACTATTCGTCCCCATAACCACGGTAATTAAGCGCATGCCGTCACGTTTAGCGGAGGCTACCAGGCAGTATCCTGCAGCATCGGTATGACCGGTTTTCAGACCATCAACGGAATCATCACGCCACAATAGTTTATTACGGTTTGGCTGACGGATTTTGTTATAGGTGAAGTATTTTTCAGAATAAACACCGTAATGCTCAGGATAATTTTGAATGATAGCCTGAGCCAACAACGCCAGATCTTTAGCTGAGGAGTAATGTTCCTCAGCAGGCAAGCCTGTAGCGTTCATAAAGTGACTGCTATTCATTCCCAACTGAACAGCATGCTGATTCATCATGTCAGCAAAAGAGGCCTCACTACCCGCGATATATTCCGCTACCGCCACGCTGGCATCGTTGCCCGACTGAATAACAATGCCTTTCATCAGATCACTCAGTAATACCTGAGTCCCTTCCTGAATAAACATCCGTGACCCTGGCGCACGCCAAGCTTTCACCGATATAGGCACCAGATCTGTTTTACTAACGTTCCCCTTAGTCAGTTCTGATTCCAGGATATAGCTGGTCATCATTTTAGTCAGGCTGGCCGGTGGAAAGCGCTCCTCCTCTCGATTAGCCATAATCACCTTACCGGTGTCTGCATCAATAACGATATAGGCACGGGCAGCAACCTGAGGTGGGGCTGGTGTTATCTTTGCCGCCTGAACAGGCAGAGCAAATATAACCATCAGCAGCAGGGCAGAACGAAGAGCAATTTTTTTAATCATGGTTTTATATGTACTTTATTTACGGTTACAGAGGATCCAGATACTGATGGGACCTAAAAATCACATAATGGTTCTTTAAGGTTTGAATAACATTTTGTTTAGCAACGCTTAGTCTACCAAATGTGGCCGCAGATAACCTGCCGCTTCTATTCTGGACACCAGTTCAGCCAGATTCGCATTCAGTTGCACAGGCCCTACCTGAACCCGATAGAGCGTCCGATCCTTCAGCTTTAGCGGCACCACACGTAGCTGATACCCCGGAAGCATCGCCTGCAGTTGATTAACCGCTTCAGTCGCGGTTGTTTCTAAGCCAAACGCACCGACCTGAAGAAAACGAGGAGCCGAGGCAGAACCACTCGCAGCGGAGACGGGTACTGCTGCCGGCAAAGCTCGCACCACTCCAGCAGAGGAACCACTCCAGCGTTTAGGATCGATCGCTTCAACTTCAATCTTCGCGGTCCCCTGCCCCAGCATATCGAGCTTAGAAGCTGCGGCATAAGAAAGATCTATAATCCGACCACCATGAAAAGGCCCTCGATCATTAACCCTGACAATCACTTTTCGGCCATTTTTCAGATTGGTAACCTGAACATAACTAGGTAACGGCAGTGATTTATGAGCAGCGCTCATAGCGTACATATTGTAAGTCTCGCCATTTGAGGTTTTATGCCCATGAAACTTCTTGCCATACCAGGACGCGACCCCACGCTCTTTGTAGCCAGCACTGGATGACATTACATGATAGCTTTTCCCCAGCACCGTATAAGGGCTCTTATTGCCACCCCGGCTTTTAGGTTCAACCCGAGGGACCGCATCCGGCACATTCGACACATCTACTTTACTGGAAGGTCCATAATCCTGCTCGACAGCATAACGACCACTGGAAGAAGAACAACCGCCAATAATCACCAGTATTGTCAGCGCAATCAGATTAAGGAAGACTCTTTTCATCGTTTACCCTGCGACCCCGTTGCGTTTTTTTGCTACCGCCTGGCTTAATTCATACACCGCCATAGCGTAGAGGCGGCTGTGATTATAGCGGGTAATTACATAGAAATTATGTAGCCCGAACCAGTGTTGAAACTCGCCCTTAGACTCCATCCGCAACAAAGTTGCCTTGTCCTCTTTATCGAGCCCCTGACGGGTATTAATTCCTCGTCGAGTCCACTCTTCAAGGGTAACTTCCGGTTTAAGGTTCGCATTAATCCAGGTTTCATCCGCCAGCTCACGTATCACCACATTACTGCGCACCGGCTCACCGGCTTTCCAGCCATGAGCATTGAAGTAGTTAGCTACGCTACCGATCGCATCAACGGGGTTATTCCAGATATCTTTTTTGCCATCACCATCGAAATCAACGGCAAAGCTGCGAAAACTACTGGGAATGAACTGACCAAAACCCATCGCACCGGCGTAAGAACCTTTCAGGCTGAATGGATCAGCCTTCTCATCTCTCAGAAGGTAGAAGTATTCTTTCAGCTGGCCTTTAAAAAACTTACCGCGCGGCGGATAATCAAACCCTAGCGTAGAAAGGGCATCGATCACCCGGTAACTACCCATGTTACGCCCATAACGGGTTTCCACACCGATAATCGCCACTATGATTTCTGCCGGAATACCGTAGGTTTTCTCCGCCCGTTCCAATGCCGCTTTATACTTCCCCCAAAATTCAACGCCTTGATCGATGCGCTTATCCTTGAGAAATATATTACGATACTCGCCCCAATTCAGGCGTTTTTCAGCCGGACGGGAGATAGCTTTAAGAATACTTTCCTGACGCTCTGCTGAACGTAAAATGGTTCTGATGTTATCCTCATCAAAACCTTCTTTACCCATTTCGGAGATAAACTGTTGCGCCCTGGGATGATCGCCATAGCCATGCGCCACAACCTGCGGCACCCACGCAAGTCCGGTACTCAGTACAACTCCGGCCAGCAATCCTGAAATTTTAGCTCTGAACATATATCTCCACCTTTTGAGGCTGCTTCATTAAGGTCTTAACCTTGACCTCTCACCAGGCACAATCGCGACCTGGCATCCCTTACTTGATTAACACTGACTCGAATAGCATTGACTCAAACAACCATCAGTCGAAAGAGTGACTGTATCACAGAGTCCTGACAACAAAACCGCTCAATTACTATGCTTATTCTTAGCTGATAAGACAACCGCTAGTGACTGATCATCTGTCTATGCGCCTGCACCGACATTAACAGACCAAACCCCGCCATCAGTGTCACTATCGAGGTACCGCCATAACTCACTAACGGCAATGGCACACCTACTACAGGCAATAAGCCACACACCATGCCGATATTAACAAACACATAGACAAAAAATGTCAACGTAACACTACCAGCTACCAGCCGACCAAAGCTATCCTGAGCTTTAGCCGCAATCACCAAGCCTCTGGCAATAATCAACAGATAGATTAATAGCAATAACAGCACCCCGATCATACCCAGCTCTTCCGCCATCACCGCGATGATAAAATCGGTATGACTTTCCGGTAGAAAGTCCAACTGTGACTGGGTACCCAACATCCACCCCTTGCCATCGATACCACCGGAACCAATGGCCGCTTTTGACTGGATAATATTCCAACCCGCTCCCAGAGGATCACTTTCCGGGTCGAGAAAAGTTAATACCCGCTGCTTCTGATAGTCCTTCATCACCATCCAGAGCCCGGGCAGGCCTGTGGCGGCAACCGCTAAAGCACCAAAGATATAGCGCCAATAGATACCTGAAAGTAATAAAACAAACACACCTGAAGCGGCTATCAGCAACGAAGTACCCAGATCTGGCTGCTTCATAATCAACACCACCGGCATAAAGATCAGTACCAGTGAAATCATAATATGGCGGAAACTGGGCGGCAGCGGACGGTTAGCCAGATAACCGGCAATCATTAAAGGCAGCACCAGCTTAACAACCTCTGCTGGTTGAAAACGAAATCCCGGCAGCGCAATCCAGCGCTGTGCACCTTTAGCACCCACACCAAATAGCAAAACTGCCACTAATAGCCCCAGACTAATCACATACAATGCGGGCGCCCAGCGAGCAAACAGCCGGGGCCGCATCTGCGCCAGCACTATCATGATAAAAAAACCGGCGGCCATCCGAATCGCCTGACGGATGACATAGTCCATATCGCCCCCTGAGGCGCTATACAGAACCAGTAAGCCATAGCCACAGAGTATTAGAATAAAGAGTAACAACCAGGCATCCAGACGGGTGTGGGACCACAGCCCCCGGCGACGGGCCAGGTGGGGCTGAGCATCCGGCATACTGCGCTGAAAATCAGCCATTTATAAAACCCTTTCCAGTTCTTTCACGTCTGCATCCTGCTGTTTTAGCGCCATAAACGCATCGATAACTTTTCGAGCAATAGGCGCAGCAGTGCTGGAACCACCACCGCCATTCTCTACGATAACAGAGACAGCGATTTCGGGTTTATCTGCCGGCGCGAAAGCGATAAACAATGCATGGTCACGGTGCCGCTCAGACAGACTCTCCGCATCATAAACCGCATCCTGTTTGATGCCTACAACCTGAGCCGTACCGGTTTTTCCTGCTATCTGAAAATCGATTCCTTTGCCGACTTTTCTGGCGGTACCTCTGGGACCATGCACCACCGCAATCATTGCATCGATTATCTTCTGCCAGTACTTATCATTTTTCAGTTTAATATCGGGAAGCACGGCGCTGGTGCCTTCCAGACCACTGATGTCAATAATGGTGCCATCTACAATCGTATTGCCATCATTCTGACTATGCTGCATCACCCCTTTCAACATCCGCGGCTGCTTCCAGACACCCCGGTTGGCCATCACCGCTGAAGCGGTGGCCAGCTGCAGCGGGGTAGTCAGCATCCAGCCCTGTCCAATACTCAGATTAAGAGTATCTCCAGAGTACCAGGAGCCACGACCGGTTTTCTTTTTCCAGGCTTTGCTAGGCAAAATACCGGGCAGCGCCTCCGGCAGATCAAGACTGGTTACCTGACCCAAACCGAATTTACCCAGATAATTTGAGATCACATCAACGCCGGCACGGTTTGATACATCATAAAACCAGACATCACAGGACTGATAAATAGCCATCTCCAGCCCAACCTTGCCATGTCCACCGCGTTTCCAGTCACGATAGTGACGACCACCTTTAGTCAGCGTAAAGAAACCGGGGTCGTGTATTGTGTGGGCAGGACTGACAATACCACTGTCAATAACACTCATCGCAACCATTGGTTTGATGGTAGAGCCCGGTGGATACTGCCCCCGTAACGCCCGATTAAACAACGGCAGATCAGGTGATTCACGCAGCGCTTTGTAAGCTTTAGTACTAATACCAGTCACAAATAGATTCGGGTCATAACCCGGATTACTAACCATCGCTAGTATCCCGCCGGTTTTAGGGTCTATAGCAACAATCGCTGCACGACGCCCCTCTACCAGTTTTTCAGCAGCCTGCTGCAGCCTGATATCCAGATGTAACACAATATCTTTACCCGGCACTGGATCGGCACGTTCAAGCACCCGCATCACCCGCCCCCGGGCATTAGTTTCTACCTTGTGATAGCCGACATCTCCATGTAACAAGGGCTCGTAAAACTTCTCAATCCCCAGCTTACCGATGTAATGGGTCGCACTGTAGTCAGTAGAATCAACCCGCTTCAGCTCTTTCTCATTGATCCGCCCAACATAACCCAACGCATGCACCAGGCCGGCACCGAAAGGATAATATCGAATCAGATCCGCCTCCACCTGAACGCCAGGCAAACGCTGGTAGTTCACTGCAATCCGGGCGATCTCATCATCGTTAAGACGAAATCTTAAAGGCACGGTTTCATAAGGTCGACGCCGCTGTTTGAGCCGCTTACGAAAAGACTTTAACTCTCTATCAGTAATAGGAATCAGCTTTTGCAGCTCGGCAAGAGTCGCTTCAATATCACCTACCTTTTCTTTCAGGAGGGTAACACTGTAACTGGGACGATTTTCCGCTAGCAAGGTGCCATTACGGTCGTAAATAAGACCCCGGGTGGGAGCCACTGGTTTGAGCTGAACCCGGTTATCATCAGACAGTGCAGCCAGGTTGTCATGCTGAATAACCTGGAGATGATACAACCGGCCAATCAGAACACCTACTAACAGCAGTACAACGACAAAGGCGATCAATGCCCGGGACAAAAACACCCGTCCCTCTTTGGTATGGTCCTTCAGACTATCGAATGCTGACATCTAAGCAATTCTTCACTGGCTATTTGACTACTTATGATATGGATGGCCCTGGAGGATACTCCAGGCCCGGTAAAGCTGTTCGGCTAACAGAATACGCACCAGAGGATGAGGCAACGTCAGCCCTGAAAGTGACCATTTCTGGTCAGCAATCGCGACACACTCCGGTGACAAACCGTCTGGCCCTCCCACTAGCAGACAGACATTCTGTCCTGACATCTGCCACTGCTCGGCCTGTTCAGCCAGTTGCTCCGTACTCCAGTTTCTGCCACCCACTTCCAACGCGATGATTCGATCACCTTTAGGTATCGCCGCCAGCACCAACTCACCCTCCTGCCGCTTAGCACGGGCTAAATCAGCACCTTTGCCCCGATGACCCAATGGAATTTCCACCAGCTCAAGACTAAATTCGTGGGGTAAGCGTTTAACATATTCGTTAAACCCTTCTGTCACCCAGCCAGGCATCTTGGTACCCACAGCGATGAGGCGTATTTTCATGGCAGAACACTAAATCCTTATTGCGTAAGGGAGAAATTAATTAACAGAACCCTGCTCTGCTTCATCGAAACCCCATAGACGCTCCAGGTCATAGAAGCTACGGGCATCCGGCATCATAACGTGCACGACCAGCTCACCCAGATCTACCAGCACCCACTCACCGGTATCCAGCCCCTCTATTCCCAAGGGCAGTAACCCCTGACGCTTCATCTCTTCCTGAACATGCTGTCCAATAGACATCACATGTCGCCTAGAGGTTCCGCTGGCAATAACCATTCGGTCAGTTACCGTCGATTTATTGGTAACATCGATTTCAACAATGTCACGTGCTTTCATATCATCAAGGGCTTCACGCACAGCGCTGATTATCTGATCCATTTCCATTAGTAATTATTTACCTTCATTATTAAAGCCGTATAGCTTATTTTTTTGTATGTAGTTCCATACCGCGTCAGGTATCAGATAGCGTGGTGAACACCCTTCTCTGATCAGCTGACGGATCTGGGTAGCCGATATCCCCAACGGGGTCAGCTCGCGAAAAATTACATGGCCTGCAGGGGATGTTAGTAACCGCTGCAAGTCTTTAGTTTCATGTTTCTGGCTAATTTCCTGCATCTTTTCGCAGGGCTCATAAACCCAACCGGGACGCTTAACCACAACCACATGACAAAGGGTCAGCAGTTCCTGCCAGCGATCCCACTGTGGCAGAGACAGATAAGCATCCATCCCCAGCACCATACAAACAGGTGCATTTTCGCCGATTTCCCGGCGAAAAGACTCCAGAGTCAACACAGTATAGGAAGCATTTTCCGACAGGACCTCACGATCATCGGCAAACAGTCCCGGCTCGTCGATAACCGCCAGGCGCACCATATCCAAACGCTGCTGCCCGGTTCGCTCAGGCCGCTGCCGATGAACAGGCGCGTTGGAAGGAATCAAAGTGACTTGAGACACCCCCAACCACTGTTCAATTTCTAACGCAGTGCGTAGATGACCATTATGGATAGGATCAAAAGTCCCACCCATAAACACTTTGACAGATTCGCTCATCTACAGTTACTGGCGAATATGGCCATCGCCCAACACCACATATTTTTGCGAGGTAAGCCCTTCAAGGCCAACAGGCCCGCGAGCATGAATTTTATCAGTTGAAATGCCTATCTCAGCACCTAAACCATACTCAAAGCCATCAGCAAAGCGGGTAGAAGCATTGACCATCACCGAACTTGAATCCACTTCTCGCAGAAAGCTGCGGGACTTAGTGTAGTTTTCAGTGATAATAGAATCAGTATGGTGAGAACCAAAGCGATTAATATGCTCTATAGCCTCATCCATATCGCGAACCAGCTTTATCGCCAAAATAGGACCCAGGTACTCAGTTTCCCAATCTTCAGCGGTTGCCGCTGTTAAATTAGGCAGCAATTCGCAGGTTTTTTCACAACCACGCAGCTCTACACCGAACTCCTGATAACGCTCTGCAAGTTCCGGCAGAATATTGGCCGCACAAGCCTCATTCACCAGTAAGGTCTCCATCGTATTACAAGTGCCATAACGATGGGTTTTAGAATTAATTGCAATATTGATCGCTTTGGTTTTATCAGCGTCTTCATCAATGTAAACGTGACAAATACCATCCAGGTGTTTAATGACAGCAACCTTAGCATCACGACTGACACGCTCAATCAGTCCTTTACCGCCCCGGGGAACAATAACGTCGACATATTCTGGCATAGTGATCAGCTCACCTACCGCTTCACGGTCGGTAGTTTTAACAACCTGAACAGTATCTGCGGGCAACCCAACTGCCTGTAGCCCAGTTTGAATACACTCGGCAACAGCAGCATTACTATGAATAGCTTCAGAGCCGCCCCGAAGAATAGTCGCATTACCCGACTTTAGACAGAGACTGGCTGCTTCAACGGTAACATTGGGACGAGATTCATAAATAATACCAATCACGCCCAAAGGAACACGCATTTTACCTACCTGAATACCGCTGGGCAGATAGTTCATATCGGTGATTGCACCGATCGGATCGGGAAGAGCAGCAACCTGACGCAAGCCTTCGATCATCGTATCGATTTGAGACTGTTTCAGTTCCAGACGATCCAGCATCGCATCATCCAGGCCGCTAGCCCGACCCTGATCCAAGTCTTTTGCGTTCGCTGCAACCAATTCAGTACGGGACGCATCAATTGCATCCGCCATCGCTAACAGGGCGCGGTTTTTTACACTGGTATCAGCTTTCGCAATTGCGCGGGACGCGATGCGTGCCTGCTGGCCCAGCTCTGCCATATACTCTTTAACGTTCATAACCTTCCTTCTCCGTCGAGACCGGCCATTATACCCCGCTCAACAGCAAGGGTCATCGACAGAGAGAGTAAAAGCGAAAAAAAGCCGTTTTTGCAAAGCAACTTAACTGCTATTATCTGCAGGTTCTTCTGTCCCGGAATCTGAACCGTCGGAATATGGATAAACCGCAGCCTTTTGCAGCATTCACTAATCAGCGTACGCGACTGATACTTACCCTCGCCTGCATCTTGCTGGGAGGCTTACTGCTGGCCGGAATATATCTTTCAGTCGTTGCAGGAAAAACAGCCCAACACCAGACCCAGCAACAAGGGGAACTACTGGGCCAGCAAACCGTAACACTGATTAAACCCGCCCTGCTTTCCGATGACGCCGTCAGCCTTAACTTTGTTCTGAACCAGCTGGTGCGCCAACCCTATATTGAAGCGATTATCCTCAAAGACTCCAAGGACCGCCTTATTGGCAGAGCCGGAGACATTAAGCAGGACAACCTGATTCAGCAGGAAATATTAATCCGCCAACAAGAACAGACTCTGGCAATTCTGGAATTACACCTAAACCCCGAACCTAACCAGGAACATATCAACGGCCTGCTGGTCCAGACGGCAATCCTAGCGTTAATCATTATTATTCTAGCTCTTCTCGGCTGCTGGATCTGGCTTAACCGCTATCCAGAAACGCTCACTCCAGTTCCGGCTTCAGTCGCAATAGCCGATGACAGCGATTTAGTTCTGAGCACATCTCTAGCTGAGCCAGCTCGATTGAACTTAAAGAAACCTCTGCCCCTACCAACCACAGAAACAACAACGACTCAAAACACCGACAACCAAGACGATCCTGGTATGCTGGCAGAACTACTTCGACCCGCTGAAGACAGCCCAAA
>JAGPUU010000469.1 GCA_018067325.1 Amphritea sp. | reverse complement strand
TTGCTGGTGAGAACGCTCTGAAAGCTGGCGGCGCGAATAATACCTCTAACCAGTTCGGTTAATAGTTACTCACTAAAAAGGCAGCCAATCGGCTGCCTTTTTTTTGTCTTCAGCCTATCCAGAATAGATAGTCTATTTCCTGTTGTTAATCCGTTTTAAATTAAGATTTTGTCACATCAGCAATCAGATTTCTCAACCACTTGTGGGCGACATTGTGTTGAAGCAAAGGGCTCCAGGCCATTTTCAATTCAAAGTCAGGAATATCAAATGGGGGGGGCTTGATTACCAGACGGGGGTTGTTCGATTGTGCCGTAGCTGCTCGGGTTGGAATTGTCGCAATCAAGCCTTTCTGCTCAGCAATCAGGGCGGCAGACTGATAGTGACGGGTAAACACCCTGATCTGGCGCTTATGACCGCTCTTCTCCAGGGCTTCATCTACCCAGCCTAGTCGTTTCACATCCTTTGGAGTGATTCCCATCCCGGCACCCATGCCCGTCTTGCTGACCCATACATGCTTCGCCTGAAGATAGGTTTCCAGGCGAAAATCATGAGAGATCGGATTATCTACCGCAAACAGACATGAAAAGCTGTCCCGCCATAAAGTTTTCTGATGAAACGACTGGGGCATCGTATCGAAACGATTAATAACCAGGTCAACCAGTCCCTGCTCAACTTCGGTAAAGCTCATATCACTGGGGGTCAGAATATCCAGTACAATGTCTGGTGCTTCTTTACGCAACCGTTTAAGCAACCGTGGCAGTAATGTCGCTTCTCCATAGTCACTGGTCATAATTCGGAACACACGATCACTGCAGCTGGCATCAAAAGCACTGCTGGGCTCTATCACCTGCTCTACCGATGAAAGGATCTTTCGCAGCAAGGGCTGAAGTGCCTGAGCTCTTTCAGTCGGAGCCATACCCTCACCCGTGCGCACCAGTAATGGATCACCGAATGTATCCCTCAGGCGGCGTAGACCGTTACTCATCGCAGGTTGAGTTATTCCCAACAAGCTCGCCGAGCGGGTTACATTTCGCTCTCTAAGCAAGACATCAAGGTATACCAAAAGATTTAAGTCGATCTTATCTAGATTCATACAAAGCCCCGTATGACAGAGTATTAGCTACGTTATTTATTTAATGAATAGTCTATATAATAGCCATTTATTTCCTTTATGTTAATCACAGACATAGAATAGATCACATACTAAATACCAGAGCAGCAATTCAGCTGCCAAGAGAATGAGAGAAGGAGACGCCCATGTCTACTCTGAATCAAGATATCCAAACCGTTGCAGGCCTGAAAGAAACCCACGGTTCTGCCTGGGACGCTATCAACCCAGAATCTGCTGCCCGCATGCGCGCTCAGAACAAATTCAAAACGGGTCTGGACATCGCTCAGTACACCGCTGATGTTATGCGCGCTGACATGGCAGCCTTTGACGCTGACAAGACTAAATACACTCAGTCTCTGGGTTGCTGGCACGGTTTTATTGGCCAACAGAAAATGATCTCTATTAAGAAGCACTTCAATGGCCAGACTGATCGCCGTTACCTCTACCTGTCTGGTTGGATGGTTGCAGCGCTGCGTTCTGACTTCGGTCCTCTGCCTGACCAGTCTATGCACGAGAAGACCACTGTTGCTAGCTTGGTTGAAGAGCTTTACACCTTCCTGCGTCAAGCTGATGCACGTGAACTAGGCGGCCTGTTCCGCGCACTTGATGCTGCTCGTGAAGCTGGCGACGCTGCTGCTGAAACTTCCATCCAAGATCAAATTGATAACCACGTGACTCACGTAGTACCAATTATTGCTGATATCGATGCCGGCTTCGGTAACGCTGAAGCCACTTACCTGATGGCTAAGCAGATGATTGAAGCGGGTGCTTGTGCACTGCAGATCGAAAACCAGGTTGCTGATGAGAAGCAATGTGGTCACCAGGACGGTAAAGTAACCGTACCTCATGCTGACTTCCACACTAAGATTCGCGCATTGCGTTATGCTTTCCTAGAGCTGGGTATCGACAACGGTGTTATCGTTTCACGTACCGACTCTGAAGGTGCTGGTCTGACTAAAGAGATCGCTGTAGTTAAAGAGCCTGGCGATCAGGGTGATCGTTACAACTCTTACCTGGACGTTGAAGAGATCGACGTGGCAGACATGGCTGAAGGCGACGTATGCTTCAACCGTGACGGCAAGCTGGTTCGTCCTAAGCGTCTGCCTTCAGGTCTGTATCAGTTCCGTCAGGGTACTGGTGAAGAGCGTTGCGTATTTGATAGCGTCGAAGCGATTAAAGCCGGTGCTGACCTGCTGTGGATCGAAACAGCAACGCCAAACGTTCAAGACATCGCTGACATGATGAACGAAGTGCGTAAAGAGATTCCTGATGCGAAGCTGGTTTACAACAACAGCCCATCGTTCAACTGGACGCTGAACTTCCGCCAGCAAGCATTTGACATCATGGTAGAAGCCGGTGAAGACGTTTCTGCTTACGATCGTGGCAACCTGATGAGTGTTGACTATGATAGTACTGCTCTGGCTGAGCTTGCTGATGATAAGATCCGCACCTTCCAGGCTGACTCTGCTCGTGAAGCGAACATCTTCCACCACCTGATCACTCTGCCGACTTACCACACTGCTGCGTTGTCTACTGACAACCTTGCTAAAGAGTACTTCGGTG
>JAGPUU010000408.1 GCA_018067325.1 Amphritea sp. | reverse complement strand
TGGCAATATCAGCACTGTAACGATCCGCTGGAATAGCAAACGCATCAAAACCACAACGTTCCATATATTCCAGACGATCACGGGTAACATCACCCTCTGCGCGAATCTGGCCGGTAAAACCGGAACGCCGCAGAATTCTAGCGAAGCTGAAACCCCGCCCATCGGTAAAGGCAGGAAACTCTATCGCTACTAACGCCAGTTTATCCAGATATTGAAGCACGAGGTCAAGGTTCTGATCTCCATTGATTCTGACACCCAGCGCTCCTTTAGCCTGCATCAGAGAATCAACATTCTCTGCAAACAGCTCATAAGGTACGACAATATCTTCATCGATATGAGCAGAGAGGTTGTCTTCATCAACCAGCAACCAACTATCTTCAGCTACAGCACGATTAATTAATAGGGGCATAAACTCTCTCCTTAAACGGTATTACACCGATACGGCGAACTGTCTCGATAAAACGTTCTTCTTCATGACGATTTTCAACATAAACCTGCAAAATCGTCTCAATGGTATTAGCCACTTCAGCCTGAGGTACCGATTTACCAATAATTTTACCTAAAGAGGCATCTTCACGGGATGAACCACCCAGTGTGATCTGGTAAAAATCTTCACCGCCCTTATCCACACCTAGAATACCGATGTGAGCAACGTGGTGATGAGCGCAGGCATTGATGCAGCCAGACATATTCAGCTTGATGTCACCGATATCGTACAGATAATCCAGATCATCAAATTTTGCGTTAATCTGATCCGCCACATTCAGAGTATGAGCATTCGCCAGGGAGCAAAAGTCAAAGCCAGGGCAAACGATCATATCGGTCAGTGTTCCGATATTCGCTCGAGCCAGATTCTGATCACGCAGAGATTGCCACAATGTGAACAGATCACCCGCAGCGACATGGGCAAATACCAGATTCTGATCGTGAGTACTGCGAATTTCGCCAAAGTTATAGGCATCTGCCATATCAGCAACCGCATCAAGCTGAACGTCGGTAATATCACCCGGTGGCTTAAGATGAGGCTTCAGGGAGATAATCACGGCGCGATAACCGGCAACTTTGTGCTCACGGGTATTACGCTCGTACCAGGCGCTGAACTCCTTATTATCTGCTAACTGATCTTCCAGTACAGCAAGACCATCTACCGCATCAGCAGCATAAGGATGTGGTTCAAAGAAGCCTTTAATCTTTTCAACATATTCTTCGGTCAACGCCAATTCGGTAGTGCGAATAATTTCCCATTCCGCTTCTACCAGCTTGCTGAACTCTTCAGTTCCCAGAGCATTAACCAGTATTTTGATACGCGCTTTGTACTTATTATCCCGACGACCATTCAGGTTATACACCCGCAGAATCGCTTCAAGGTAGGTCAACAGATCCTGTTTTGGCAGGAACTGACGAATCACTTTACCAATAACCGGCGTACGGCCCAGACCGCCACCCACCAGCACTTCAAAGCCAACCTCACCTTCAGCATTCTTCACCATATGCAGACCGATATCATGCACCTGAGAAGCGGCACGGTCTTCAGGACCACCGGTAACAGCGATCTTGAACTTACGAGGCAGATAAGCAAATTCTGGGTGTAGAGTAGTCCACTGGCGGATGATCTCACACCATGGGCGCGGATCTTCAATCTCATCCGGGACGATGCCGGCAAAATGATCGGTGGTGGTGTTACGCAAACAGTTACCACTGGTCTGAATCGCATGCATCTGAACTTCGGCCAGCTCAGCAAGGATATCAGGCACTTCTTCCAGCTTAGGCCAGTTCAGCTGAACATTGGTCCGCGTAGTGATATGAGCATAATTCTTATCATATTTACGGGTAATATCCGCCAGCTTACGAACCTGAACAGAGTTCATCAGTCCATAGGGAACAGCGATACGCAGCATGGGTGCCTGACGCTGGATATAAAGGCCATTCATCAGTCGCAGGCCACGGAACTCCTCATCGGGAATTTCACCTGCCAAAAAACGGCGGGTCTGATCGCGGTATTGCTCAACCCGCGCATTGATCAGATTCTGATCCTGTTCGTTATATTGATACATCGTTTATACCGCCGGCTAGCCGACCCTCACCCTTTGAAAATTACAATTCAGAAATTCAATAGCCTGATATAAGCCTTTATATCAGCACTTAAAACGTTCTTATTCTTGCTCAACCGGCCAATACAAAGCGCATACCGATCGCCAGCAACAAGGTCCCCATAATAGGCTGGATAACCCGTGGCGACAGTTTGCTACCAAGATGACTACCAAGAAAAACTCCCGGCAGAGAACCTATTACCAGATACAGAAGCAACCAGAGATCCACGTTACCCATACTATAGTGGCCAGCTCCGGCGATACCGGTCAGAACCACCGCATGAACAAGGTCTGTACCCACTATGCTCTGCATACTCATTCGCGGATACAGAACAATCAGTAGCGCTGTACCCAGCGCCCCAGCACCAACCGAAGACAGCGTTACCAAGCTACCTAATACAATCCCCATCAACAACGTCACATAGGGACGGTAGCGGCGGCCATGCTTTTCAAAGGCAGTCCCTTTAAGCTTAACAACCGCGTTGCGAATCTTAGTCCGGAAGAAGACCGCTATCGAGGTTAAAACCAACGACACTCCCAGCGTAATATTCATCAGATGCTCAATCTTCTCAAGACCCCCTAAACCTTCCAGATAATTCAGAGTGAAAAGAGCGCCGGGAATACTACCACCCAGCAATAATAAAACTACCTTCCACTCGACCAACTTTTTACGAGTGTAAGTAATACTTCCACCAAATTTAGTAATGGCCGCATACAACAGATCAGTACTTACCGCCGTTACCGGTGGAATACCAAATACAACAATCAGAATTGGTGTCATCAATGCACCACCACCGATCCCTGTCAGTCCAACAATAATACCAACCACCAGGCCGGCAAAGCTGTAAGCAATTTCCATCAACGTTCTCAGCTGCCTAAAAGGCTGTCATATATAATGGCTTCCGCTATTCAAACAGAGCGCCGCAAAATCTTAATCCGCTATAATAACGAAAGGCTGCTTATAACTCAAAATAATAATTACAAATTTGTTAATTACTTTTTGATCTAAAGGAATTTGCAGCTGTTTTTATGCGCGTGCAATTAGATGTAAAGCGAGTGATAACGTTGCGAGGCACTTTCACGGAAATTTTCACAACCTTCTCCTTATTCCAAAAAGTTCCTAAAACATTCCAACATATTCTTTTTGATTTTAAGGACAAACCTGCGATAATACCGGCCAATATAAGGATCCGTGCGCCTTAAGCCTGCCAGTCTGTAAAGACTCAAAGCCCGTTGCGTGCTCGAAAATTTTTGTCATATTAGGTAGAAAGAGTTAATAAAATGAGTCAATTGCCTGAACACAGACTGACCCACCTGCGTCAGCTGGAAGCTGAAAGCATCCATATCATTCGCGAAGTAGCATCGGAATTCGAAAATCCGGTCATGCTTTACTCAGTTGGTAAAGACTCTGCAGTAATGCTGCATCTGGCCCGCAAAGCCTTTTACCCAGGCAAGCCTCCTTTTCCATTGATGCACGTGGACACTACCTGGAAGTTCAAAGAGATGATCAGCTTCCGTGACAAGATGGCTAAAGAAGCCGGCATGGATCTGCTTGTCCATACTAACCAGGAAGGTGTTGATATGAATATCAGCCCCTTTACCCACGGTTCCAAGAAACATACTGATATCATGAAAACCCAGGGCCTTAAACAGGCTCTGGACAAGTATAAGTTTGATGCAGCCTTTGGTGGTGCCCGTCGCGACGAAGAGAAGTCCCGTGCTAAGGAGCGCATCTTCTCATTCCGCGACAAGAACCACCGCTGGGACCCAAAGAGCCAGCGGCCTGAGCTTTGGAATACCTTCAATACCAAAATAGACAAAGGCGAAAGCATCCGTGTATTCCCGCTGTCTAACTGGACCGAGCTGGATATCTGGCAGTAC
>JAGPUU010000389.1 GCA_018067325.1 Amphritea sp. | reverse complement strand
ACCGCCGCCGGGGCCACAACGAAGCGGATGAGCCATCTGGTACTCAGCCGTTGATGTATAAGCAGATTAAGATTCAGAAATCGACCCGTGAACTCTATGCTCAGCAACTGATCTCTGAAGGTGTTGTTACCGCTGAGCAGTGTAAGCAGCTGGAACAGAACTATCGTAAAGATCTTGAAGACGGCAAGCACGTTACTCATTCACTGGTGATGGAACCTAAGCAGGAGCTCTTTGTTGACTGGGCTCCATATCTGGGACTTGAATGGTCCTTTGATTGTGATACCCGTGTTGAGACGAAGCTACTGCAGGAACTGGGCACTAAAATCTGTGAAGTGCCGGAAGGTTTCCAGGTTCAGCGCCAGGTTCATAAGATCTATGAAGATCGTAAACGTATGGCTGTCGGTGCTATGGAGCTTAATTGGGGTATGGCTGAGTCACTGGCTTATGCTTCGATTCTGGCAGAAGGCTTCCCGGTTCGTATCACAGGTCAAGATGTTGGCCGGGGTACGTTCTCACACCGTCATGCGGTGCTGCATGATCAGCAAAGCGGTGAGGTTTATGAGCCTCTGAAGAATATTGCTCCGGATCAGCCGCCGCTGACCCTGCATGACTCTTTCCTCTCTGAGGAAGCGGTACTTGCGTTTGAATACGGTTACTCAACTACCATGCCTAACGCATTGGTTATCTGGGAAGCTCAGTTTGGTGATTTTGCCAACGGTGCCCAGGTAGTAATTGACCAGTTTATTACCAGTGGAGAGCATAAGTGGGCCCGTCTTTGTGGTCTGACGATGTTACTTCCACACGGCTTTGAAGGGCAGGGGCCTGAGCATTCTTCAGCCCGTCTTGAGCGTTACTTGCAGCTCTGTGCAGAGCATAATATTCAGGTATGCGTACCGACAACTCCGGCTCAGATTTATCATCTGTTGCGTCGTCAGGTTGTTCGTCCGCTGCGTAAACCTCTGGTTGTTATGACGCCTAAGAGTTTGTTGCGTCACAAGCAAGCGGTGTCAACGTTGGAAGAGCTGTCTGAAGGTAGCTTCCTGCCAGTAATCTCTGAGACCGATCAGCTTGATCCTAAGAAGGTTAAGCGTCTGATTCTGTGTAGCGGTAAGGTTTATTACGACCTGTACAACCGTCGTGCAGAACTGGAAAGGGATGATGTTGCTATCATTCGTATCGAACAGCTGTATCCGTTCCCTGAACATCAGATGTTTGATGCTATTAAGCAATACACTAACCTTGAGTCTGCTGTCTGGTGTCAGGAAGAGCCGATGAACCAGGGTGCATGGTACTGTTCGCAGCATCATATGCGCCATGCGCTGTCTCGCCACAAAGACAAGATTCATATGGAAGGTGTGGGTCGTCCACACGCTGCAGCCCCTGCCGTAGGTTACATATCTGTACACCTTGAGCAGCAGGAAAAACTGGTTAATGAAGCAATCAATGGCTAACAGGCCGAAAAAAAACGCCTGTTAGTAGCACTGAGAAAGGAAAAGACATGTCAATCGAAATCAAAACGCCGACCTTCCCTGAATCCGTAGCCGACGGTACTGTAGCGACCTGGCACAAACAGCCAGGTGAGGCTTGTTCAACCGATGAGCTGATCGTTGATATTGAGACAGATAAAGTTGTATTGGAAGTTGTAGCGCCGTCTGATGGTGTGATCAAAGAGATCATCAAGGGTGAAGGCGACACAGTTCTAAGTGAAGAAATACTGGCTATTTTTGAAGCAGGTGCTGCAGCGGCAGCACCCGCTGCAACAGCAGCTCCGGCTCAGTCAGCAGCAGCAGATGTTGAAAAAGTAGGCCCAGCTGCTCGTAAGCTGATCGAAGAAAATAGTCTGGATGCGAGCCAGATTCCAGCGACTGGCAAGAATGGTGGTATCACCAAAGAGGACGTTGTTAACTTCCTTAAGAACAAGCCAGCAGTAGCCGCTGCAGCGCCAGTTAAGGTTGATAATGCTGCCGCGTTGAATATCGTATCCGGTGAGCGTGTTGAAAAACGTGTTCCGATGACGCGTTTGCGTGCCACGATTGCTAAACGTTTGGTTGAGGCGCAGCAGACTGCTGCCATGCTGACAACTTATAACGAAGTAAACATGAAGCCGGTTATGGAGCTGCGTAAGCAGTACAAAGACCTGTTTGAGAAGACCCACAACGGTACTCGTTTGGGCTTCATGTCTTTCTTTGTTAAAGCGACTACTGAAGCGCTGAAGCGTTTCCCAGCCGTAAATGCCTCTATCGATGGCAATGATATGGTGTATCACGGTTACCAGGATATCGGCGTAGCAGTTTCTACTGCGCGTGGCCTGATGGTTCCTGTGTTGCGTGATACTGATGCGATGACGCTGGCTGATGTTGAGTCTACTATTGCTGATTTCGGTGCTCGTGGCCGTGACGGTAAGTTGGGCTTGGATGATATGCAGGGCGGAACCTTTACTATCACTAACGGTGGTGTGTTCGGATCCCTGATGTCTACTCCTATTCTTAATCCGCCTCAGACCGCAATTCTGGGAATGCATAAGATTCAGGAACGTCCTATGGCGGTTAATGGTCAGGTTGAAATTCTGCCTATGATGTACCTGGCGCTTTCCTACGACCATCGTATGATTGATGGTAAGGAAGCGGTACAATTCCTCGTGACTATTAAAGACCTTCTGGAAGATCCTGCACGTATGCTGCTGGAAGTCTGAGTTAGTCCATTACTAGAACGAATTGATAGGTAGAAAATAATGTCAGATAAATTTGATGTAATCGTAGTAGGTGCGGGACCTGGTGGTTACGTAGCTGCTATCCGCGCCGCTCAGCTGGGTCTTAAAACTGCGTGCGTAGAAAAATGGGTTGATGATAAGGGTGCTGTTGTTCTCGGTGGTACTTGTTTGAACGTGGGTTGTATCCCATCTAAAGCACTGCTTGAGTCTACTCACCAGTTTCATAAAACGCAGCACGCCGATGTACATGGCATCCAGACTGGTGAAGTTACCATGGATGTTAAAAAGATGGTTGCCCGTAAGGATAAGATTGTTGGCAACCTGACCATGGGTGTTGCGGGTTTGTTTAAAGCCAATGGCGTTACTTTGCTGCAAGGCATGGGTAAGCTGATGGCAAACAAACAGGTTCAAGTGACTGCTGCTGATGGTACTGCGACTGTATATGATGCTGAGAATATTATTCTGGCGTCGGGTTCTGTGCCGGTTAACATTCCACCAGCACCATTGACTGAAGGTCTGATTCTGGACAACGAAGGTGCACTGAATATCGCTGAGACGCCAAAACGTCTGGGTGTTATTGGTGCCGGTGTTATCGGTCTCGAGATGGGCTCTGTATGGGCGCGTCTGGGTACTGAAGTTACCGTACTTGAAGCGATGGATGATTTCTTAGCGCTGGCTGATAAAGATGTTGCCAAAGAAGCGGCTAAGATCTTTAAGAAGCAGAAGCTGGATATTAAGCTGGGTGCGCGCTGTACAGGTACTGAAGTTAACGGTCAGGAAGTGACGGTTAAGTATACAGATTCAGAAGGCGATAAAGAGCTGGTTGTTGATAAGCTGATTGTTGCTGTTGGTCGTCGTCCTTCGACTCAAGGTCTGCTAGCAGATGACTCCGGCGTTAAGCTGGATGAGCGTGGCTTTATCTTTGTAGATGGACAGTGCCGTACTGAAGCTCCAGGCGTTTACGCTATTGGTGATTCTGTTCGTGGTCCTATGCTGGCACACAAGGCCTCTGAAGAGGGGATCATGGTTGCGGATATTATTGCCGGCCACCATGCGCAGATCAACTACGACGTGATTCCTAACATCATCTACACTCACCCTGAATTGGCGTGGGTTGGTAAGACTGAGCAGGAACTTAAATCGGAAGGTGTTGAAGTTAAAGTGGGTAAATTCCCATTTGCAGCGTCTGGCCGTGCAATGGCTGCGGACGATACCGATGGATTCGTTAAGATGATCGCTGACAAAGCGACTGACCGCATCCTGGGTGTTCATATGGTTGGTGGTATTGCATCTGAGCTGATCGCTCAGGCAGCGATTGCAATGGAATTTGGCTCAACAGCTGAAGACCTGCAGTTAACTGTGTTTGCGCATCCAACTGTATCGGAAGCGGTCCATGAAGCTGCACTGGCAGTTGATGGTCATGCTATCCATATGGCTAATCGTAAAAAGCGTTAATCGCTGTACAATTGTTTAAAGTTTCGACCGGGTAATTCCCGGTCGATTATTGTGTGTGCAGTACTTTGTACGCGCATTTGGGCTGTGAAAAGATACTCTCTCCATATCGTTTTGCAGGGTTCTCAAAAAGTGTTAAAAAACGACGGATTAGAGCATGAATCTTCATGAGTACCAGGGCAAACAGCTGTTTGCTGAATATGGTCTGCCGGTTTCTGATGGAATCGCGGTAGATACTCCGGAAGCTGCTGCTGAAGCGGCTCTGAAAATTGGTGGTGACAAGTGGGTTGTTAAGACTCAGGTTCACGCAGGTGGTCGTGGTAAAGCTGGCGGTGTTAAGCTGGTTAATTCCCCTGCTGAAGCTCAGGCTTTCGCAGCTAACTGGCTGGGTAAGAACCTTGTTACTTTTCAGACTGACGCAAATGGTCAGCCTGTTTCTAAAATTTTGGTAGAAGACTGCACGGATATTGCTAATGAGCTGTATCTGGGTGCGGTTGTTGACCGCTCTTCACGTCGTATCGTCTTTATGGCATCCACCGAAGGTGGTGTTGAGATCGAGAAAGTTGCGGAAGAATCTCCAGAAAAAATCTTGAAAGCTACTATTGATCCGGTTACCGGTGCGCAGCCATATCAGGCACGCGAACTGGCGTTCAAACTGGGTCTGGAAGGCGTTCAGATTAAGCAGTTTACCCAGATTTTCCTGGGTCTGGCTAAGATGTTCAAAGAGAAAGATCTGGCACTGCTGGAAATTAACCCTCTGGTTATCACTACCGAAGGAAACTTGCACTGTCTGGATGCTAAAGTAGCGATCGATGGTAACGCTGTTTATCGTCATAAAGACCTTCAGGCGATGCACGATGCATCTCAAGAAGATGAGCGTGAAGCTCGTGCGGCTCAGTGGGAACTGAACTATGTAGCGCTGGATGGCAGCATTGGTTGCATGGTTAACGGTGCAGGCCTGGCAATGGGTACGATGGATATCGTATCTCTGTACGGTGGCTTCCCGGCTAACTTCCTGGACGTTG
This sequence comes from Amphritea sp., assembly GCA_018067325.1. Taxonomy (GTDB): domain Bacteria; phylum Pseudomonadota; class Gammaproteobacteria; order Pseudomonadales; family Balneatricaceae; genus Amphritea. The sequence goes on along the minus strand of JAGPUU010000389.1, from coordinate 1,080 downwards.
GCGGCGGCGCGACTAAAGAGCGTGTAACCGAAGCATTCAAGATCATCCTTGAAGACTCTAAGGTTAAGGCTGTTTTGGTTAACATCTTCGGTGGTATCGTACGTTGCGACCTGATTGCTGAAGGTATTATCGGTGCGGTTAAAGAAGTAGGCGTACAGGTACCTGTTGTAGTGCGTCTGGAAGGTAACAATGCAGAGCTAGGTTCTAAGCTACTGTCTGAGTCTGGTCTGGCGATTATTGCCGCTACCAGCCTGACTGATGCAGCTGAGCAAGCAGTTAAAGCAGCGGAGGGTAAATAACAATGTCCGTTCTGATTAATAAAGACACCAAAGTAATCTGTCAGGGTTTCACTGGTGGTCAGGGTACCTTCCATTCTGAACAGGCTATTGCATACGGCACTAAGATGGTTGGCGGTGTAACACCTGGTAAAGGTGGTTCCGAGCATCTGGGTCTGCCAGTATTTAATACTGTTGCTGAAGCCGTTGCTGAAACGGGTGCTGAAGCATCTGTTATCTACGTACCTGCTGCTTTCTGTAAGGATTCTATCCTGGAAGCTGCGAACAGTGGTATTCAGCTGATCGTATGTATCACTGAGCACATTCCTGTAATGGATATGCTTGAGTGTAAAGTTGTATGTGACAGCCTGGGCGTTCGCCTGATCGGACCAAACTGTCCGGGTGTTATCACTCCGGGTGAGTGTAAGATCGGTATCATGCCTGGCCACATACACCTACCTGGTAAAGTGGGTATTGTTTCCCGTTCAGGTACGTTGACGTATGAAGCTGTTAAGCAGACTACTGATGCTGGTTTCGGTCAGTCTACTTGCGTAGGTATTGGTGGCGACCCTATTCCGGGTTCTAACTTCATCGATATTCTGGAACTGTTCCAGAACGATCCACAGACTGAAGCGATTGTTATGATCGGTGAGATCGGTGGTTCAGCTGAAGAAGAAGCTGCTGAGTACATTAAAGCTAATGTAACTAAGCCTGTTGTATCTTACATTGCTGGTGTAACTGCACCTGCAGGTAAGCGTATGGGTCATGCTGGCGCTATCATCTCTGGTGGTAAGGGTACTGCAGA
>JAGPUU010000381.1 GCA_018067325.1 Amphritea sp. | reverse complement strand
GGGGCGATATCTTTACGCACCGCCGGCACCTCTGTCAGATCTATCTCAAGCGCGGGGTTGAAACCATCCCGTTCTGATGTCCGTTCTATGAAATATTCAAGATCGGGGGGGAATAAAAGAAACCGGGGAACCATTTTGTTATCTTCCAGAATCATCCACTCGGGCCGCTGCTCGAGTACTTTAATAGCGGAGTCACAATTGATCATGATGTTACAGCGAACATAGCTGGAGCACATCACACTGGCAACTCCGAGCCGGGAAAGCGCCTGAGTGATAGGTTCCTGACGATAATCCAGCCCCTGGGCTTTGAGTGAAGTAAGGAATATCGAGGGTTGTTTGAAAAAATACCGGACCGTTGTGCTGGCCACTACGATGGCGATCATTCCCGGAAAAATAATATTGGGATTGCCGGTCAGCTCGAGTAATGCGATCAGTGCGGCCAGGGGCGCGTTGAGTACTGCTCCCATCATCGCACCCATGCCGAGCATGGCGTAGAAGCCGACGCCGGAGTTACTCTCGCCGGTGAAGTGGGCAACCAGCACGGCAAAGGCTGCTCCAGCGATGGCGCCTATATAGATAGTCGGTCCGATCAGGCCGCCGGGAAGGCCTAAGCCAAGCACGATAGGCGTTAGTAGCCACTTGGTGAGTAGTAGACCAAGCAGTAAGGTTAGCCCGGCATTCCCCTGTAAAACTTCAGAAAGGGTGTCATAACCCAATCCCATCACCTGGGGGTACCAGAGTGCGACGGTACCGGTGAGCACCCCGGCGATTAACAATTTAACGCCTAAGGATAAACCGGTTATGTTCTGGGTTAGGATCATGATGCGTATGAAACCAGCCGCCAGCAGGGCGCAGATAATCCCCAGTAAAACCACAAAGGGAATCTCTGCCAGTGACTGGATCTGTAGGGCTGGAATAGTAAAAATGGATTCATCACCGTAGGTGACTCGCATTAACAGTGATGCGGTGACTGAGGCGACCAGTACCGGCGTAAAGCCGATAACGGTGTATTCCATCAGGATCACTTCCATCGCAAAAATCACCCCGGCCAGCGGGGTGTTGAATGCGGCGGAGATAGCTGCAGCGACACCGCAACCGACTAATAATCGCAGAGAGTTATTGGGTAGTTTTAGCGTTTGACCCACCAGGCTGCCGCAGGCGGCCCCTAAGTGAATTGCCGGACCTTCACGGCCAACCGACTGACCGCTGATGATGGCAATAACTGCACCGAAGAACTGTACCAGCATGTTTTTGGCAGGAAGGTTGCCTTGATGATAACTGAGCCGCTCCAGTACGTGTACGACACCGACTTTGCGGGTGGAGGGCAATAACTTCCAAAGTAATAAAAATATGACGATACTTCCGGCTACCGGTAGGGCAAAACGTAACCAGAGTGGTAAGCCTTCAAAGTTTTCGCTGTTATTGTTGGGTAACCAGGCTTCCAGTGGCAGTTCGATCATCAGACGGAACGCCAGAATCACTAACCCGGTAGCCAGCCCAGAGATTATCCCCAGTAGTACTAACTGCGGCAGAGCCTCCTGATGGGCAAGGCGGTTGCGAAAATGGGTAAATGATAGGGAGTCTTTGAACATTTATACTCTGATTCGCCTGTTTTAACGTCACTTTTATAGTGCCGCAATAGTAATGCCCTTCAAGGGTTTGTATCATACGCAGGCTGAATAGAAAACTGTAGAAACAATTGTGAGGTCAAAGTGATCAAAGTAGGTATCGTAGGCGGCACCGGTTATACCGGCGTAGAGCTGCTCAGGCTGTTGGCAAACCATTCTGGCGTATCGGTTGAGGTGATTACCTCCCGTTCTGAAGAAGGCGTGCGAATTGATGATATGTACCCGAACCTTCGAGGTCACTACGATCTGCAGTTTACCGTGCCTGATGTCGACGCGTTGTCTGAGTGTGATGCTGTATTCTTTGCGACACCTCACGGTGTGGCGATGAAGATGGCACCGGCACTGGTGGAACGGGGCGTGAAAGTGATTGATTTGGGGGCGGACTTCCGGATTAAAGATCTGGAACTCTGGTCGCAGTGGTACGGTATGGAACACACCAGCCCTGAGCTGGCGGCTACAGCGGTATATGGCTTGCCGGAAGTGAATCGTGAGGCAATCAAAGGCGCGCAGATGATCGCTTGTCCGGGTTGCTATCCAACGGCTACACAGCTGGGCTTTCTGCCACTGGTAGAAAATAGCCTGATCGATCACCGTCGCCTGATCGCCGATGTTAAGTCCGGCGTCAGTGGTGCCGGTCGTGGCGCGAATGTAGGTTCTCTGCTGTGTGAAAGCAGTGAAAGCATGAAAGCCTACGCGGTAGCAGGTCACCGTCACCTGCCAGAGATCAAGCAGGGTTTGAGTGAAGCCGCGGGCCGTCCGGTCGGGCTAACCTTTGTGCCGCATCTGACGCCGATGATTCGGGGTATTCACGCGACTCTTTATGGCAAACTGAAAGATCCAGTTGATGGTCTACAGGAACTGTTCGAGGCCCGTTATGCCAACGAGCCGTTTGTTGATGTGATGCCTGCCGGCAGCCTGCCGGAAACCCGCAGTGTGAAAGGCGCCAATATGTGCCGTATCAGCGTGTTTCGTCCACAAAATGACGATACGGTGGTAGTGCTATCCGTTATTGATAATCTGGTGAAAGGCGCAGCAGGACAAGCGATTCAGAATCTGAATATTATGTTTGGGCTGGATGAGGCCGAAGGGCTGCGTCATGTCGGAATGATGCCATAAGAGAGTGTTATCAATACTTGACTAAATTGCTTGGTTAAATAGATAATACGCTATTGGTATGTATGAGAGATGTAGGTGGAACAGATATGACAGAGACGACTGACCAGCAGCTGACGATGGTTTTTTCCGATTCAGCAGCGGCTAAGGTAAAAACTCTGATCGAAGAGGACCAGAACGATAACCTGAAACTGCGGGTATATATTACCGGCGGGGGTTGTGCGGGCTTCTCTTATGGCTTCACCTTTGATGAGGCGGTCGCAGATGATGATACGCTGTTCGAGAATGATGGCGTGAATATGGTGGTCGATCCGATGAGTTACCAGTATCTGGTAGGCTCGGTGGTGGATTATAAAGAGGGGTTGCAGGGTTCACAGTTTGTGATCAACAACCCTAATGCTACTACGACTTGTGGTTGTGGCTCTTCATTTTCAATCTAATTAAAAACTATTGCGACTTGGCTATAGGGCGTTAAAAATTTTATCAAAATGCTCATTTACAACTGTAATACCACAGGGGCACAATGACTGCGCTTTTTCACAAATTTTTGCCTTCTCTAGCCTACGCTCATTACGTTTTTACAATATTTTAAAAGCCAGCATATTGCTGGTTTTTTTGTGCCTGCTGTTTGGTATGGCTACTGGCCCCAGTATATGGCGCCTAGTGGTCTGAAACCTTTAGCGCCGGTAACCTGGGGAACGTTTCCACTTTCTCGGTTTAGGCTGCGATAGGCGAGCCAGGCAAAGGCGGCTGCTTCTACCCAGTCCGGGTCGAGTCCCAGTTCTGAGGTATCACCCAGATAATGGGGTTGAAGCAAAGAGGCCAGTCGGGCTCTTAGTTGACGGTTGTGACTGCCGCCGCCGCAGAGGTAAATCTGCAGGTCATCCAACTGATGAGAGTTGATAGCATCGGCGATGGTAATGGCGGTGAGTTCCAGCAGAGTTGCCTGTACATCTTCGGGCTGTGGTTTGCTGGTCAGTGAGCTGAGTATCTGTTCAATCCAGTGGTTATTAAACTGCTCCCGGCCGGTGCTTTTGGGAGGTGCTTCACTGAAAAAGGGTAGCGCGAGCAGTTTGTTCAGCAACTCAGGAACAACCTTGCCGCTGCTCGCCCACCTGCCGTCTGCATCGTAGCTTTTCTGCAGATGTCGTTGTATCCAACTATCCATCAGCACATTGCCCGGGCCGGTATCGTAGCCCAGTATCGGTTTTGTCGGGTCTGCTTCAAGGATTGTCAGGTTTGCCATGCCGCGAATATTGACCAGTATTCGATTCGTGTCGGTGTGGCGGAAAAGGGCATTGTGAAATGCTGGTACCAGTGGAGCACCCTGGCCGCCGGCGGCCATGTCCCGACGACGGAAGTCGGCCACCGTGGTAATGCCAGTGAGTTCTGCAACGCTGTTTGGGTCGCCAATCTGGAGTGTGAACTGTGCGTCTGGGCGATGGCGAATAGTTTGCCCGTGGCTGCCGATGGCAGCGATCTGATCAGGGTTAAGGCTATGATACTTAATTAGCTTATTGGCCGCTGAAGCAAATAGTTCGCCCAGCTCAAGATCAAGGCGTCCCAGTTGTTCTATTTCGTTATCGCCGGGCGTAAACATCGCCCGGATTTTGTCATCGATTGCCTGGGGAATGGGTTCGCTGTGAAAGGCTATCAGTTCAAAGCTTGGCTCGAATCGGACCGCGACGGCGTCAATGCTGTCGAGGCTGGTACCGGACATCAAGCCAATATAGATTTGAGCGCTCATTAACTTCCCTTGCTAACGTTCTTGAATCTCTCAGTTGGAGGCAGAAGCCAGCTGAGTCGCTTTGAACTGTTCCAGCTGAGCCAATGATTCTTTAGCGGCAGCGAAGAAGTTCTCTTTTTCTGCTTTGGCTATTGGTGCGGCGTGGGGCAGTTTAACCGTTTGTGGGTTTTTATGAACACCATTGAGACGGAATTCATAATGCAGGTGTGGGCCGGAGGCGAGTCCCGTCTGACCAACATAGCCGATCACATCACCTTGCTGGACTCGGCTGCCAGTTTTCTGGCCTCTGCGGTAATTGTTCATGTGGCCGTACAGAGTCGTGATATTGCCACCGTGTTGCACAATGACAGCTTTGCCGTAGCCGCCTTTAGTGCCCCGCCAGATAATTTTGCCATCGCCAGCTGCTTTAATAGGGGTGCCGGTACGGGCGGCATAATCGGTGCCTTTATGGGCGCGGGTCAGCCCCAGAACCGGGTGCTTGCGGCGATTTTTAAAGCTGGAGCTGATCCGGGCAAAGCTCACCGGACTGCGTAGGAACGCTTTGCGCATACTGTCACCTTCAGGTGTGTAGTAGCTGCTGTCACCCTGGCTGTCGGTATAGCGAACAGCAGTATAGGTTTCGCCCTGATTGATAAACTGGGCTGAGAGAATGTTGCCTTCGCCGATCAGTTTGCCCTCGAGATATTTCTCTTCATATACTAAGTTGAAACGGTCACCCTGACGCAGATCCAGTACAAAATCGATGTCCCAACCAAAAACAGCGGCCAGCTCCATAATCATTTTATCGGATAAGCCGGCCTGAGAGGCATCGTAGAATAGGGAGTTATCGATGCTACCCTCGGCGAAGCGTGGAGAAATGTCCGGTTGTTTCTCTATTTTTTCTACGTCGTATCCCTGATCCGTTGCTGTGACCAGAGAGCTCTCCAGCTGGTTGCGGATATGCTGTAGTTTCTTAAACTGACCCTTTTCGATTACAAAGCGGATGGTCTGACCCGGATAGATCCGTTTGAGCGTGTCGGTGCCTTTTACCGCATCACTGACCAAAAATGCATCCCGATTGGTGAGTCCGGCGCGTTTGAAGATAGAGGTCAGAGTATCGCCGCTACGAACTTTGAAGTCTTGCCACGTTTCAGTGATCTCTGGCGCGGCCTGTAGTTGAGTCTGCGGCTCAGTCTTCAATGACGCTTGTTCTGGTTGTGTTACAGATTCAGTGATGGACTGCTTGGCAGCTCCGGGCTGGGTGGGTAGCAACATCGCAATCTGGTTACGATTGGCTGTCGCACCAACGCTTTGCCCCGTTGTTCCAGTCTCGGGAAGTACTGAAGCGGGCAGGTCTGAGGATGGCATAAGCATCGAAGTCAGACCGACAATGACGCAGCAGATAGCTACCGCTATCAGATGAGTCGCTGGAAGATGCTGTTTTAACCGTTCAATCAGAACCACGGCTTGTTACCTCAGTAATACTAAAAATTCTCAGGATTATACCGGAAGCTGTCACAGAATCTAAATATTCACTCGTTATCGGCGTAAATCGCTGCATATTGAGGGATAAGTCAATAAAAGTACGCTATCTGGAGACAAAACTGTCTTCATGTAGGGCCATGTTTTCCAGTGAGTCGATTTTAATAGGCCGTTTATACAGTGATTTTTATGAAGAGGCTGTTGATAAGTGACTTTTATGAGGCGGTATTGTGCTGCAGGCTGTAAGTAAACGTTTGCATCATAGGTTTGTGGGATTAAAGGCGTAAGGGTAGAATACGGCCCCAAACTATTTATGACTTAACTTACTACATACAGATGAAAGGTTGTTAGAAGGCAATGACAGACAAAACACTGCTACAGGATCTCAATGCGCGCGGACTGATCGCGCAGATGACCAGCGAAGAAGAGCTGGAACAACACCTGGCTGAAGGTTCTGTCACCCTTTATTGTGGCTTCGACCCCACTGCTGACAGCCTGCATATCGGTTCACTGGTGCCACTGCTGGCACTGAAGCGCTTTCAGCAAGCTGGCCATAAGCCGTTGGCTTTGGTGGGCGGTGCAACCGGCCTGATCGGCGATCCAAGCTTCAAGGCTCAGGAACGCAAACTCAATGATGACAGCACTGTTGCCAACTGGGTGGAAAAACTCAAAGGTCAGGTAAGCCAGTTTATCGATTTTGATAGCGGTGATAACAGCGCGGAAGTGGTAAATAACCTGGACTGGACCCGTGATCTGGATGTGCTGACATTCCTGCGGGATGTCGGTAAGCATTTCTCGGTTAATCAGATGATCGCTAAAGAGTCGGTAAAGCAGCGTATCGACCGTGAAGGTGAGGGCATCTCCTTTACTGAATTTACCTATATGATTCTGCAATCATTCGACTACCAACAACTGAACGCTAGTCATAATTGTACGCTGCAGATCGGTGGATCTGACCAGTGGGGTAATATTACCGGCGGCACTGAACTGACTCGTCGCATGAATGGGAATAAAGCCTTTGGTCTGACGTTGCCACTGATTACTAAGTCTGATGGTACTAAGTTTGGTAAGACCGAATCCGGGACGATCTGGTTGTCGCCTAACAAGACTTCTCCTTACGCTTTTTACCAGTTCTGGCTGCAAACGTCGGACGCTGATGCTTACGGATTTTTGAAATACTTTACCTTCCTCTCGGTTGAAGAGATTGATGCGTTAGAAAAGGCGGATGCTGAACGTGATGGGCGCCCTGAAGCTCAGTCTGTGCTAGCCCGTGAAGTGACCCGTCTG
>JAGPUU010000378.1 GCA_018067325.1 Amphritea sp. | reverse complement strand
CGCAGCTTAGAGCATCTTGTGTGTCAGATGGCGGTAGCGCTTGATGGTCATTCGGCTGTACTGGATCGTGCATTAGTTACTCTGTGTAAGCAGCTAAAAACTGAAGAAAAAACGCCTCCTGCGACAGTTCAGTTAGTTGAGAAACAACTTCGCGGATTAGATATCGAGCAGCAGCGCAATAATAACGAATTGCTACAGGGGCTGCATAAATGGGTTTATCAGCTCCGCCTGAATCTAACGACGGATCTGAGTAACCAGCGATTATCTGGTGTTGAATCATCCATGGAGCCTTTTACCGGGCAGGCCGCACAGGTTTCTGGTGTTGTGAATGAACTTGTCACAATGCAGGGGCCGCTACTGGAAGATAATCTGAATGGGGGGCGCAAACAGGCAGTGACGCTTGATGATCTCGGCCATAATGATGAAGAAATACTTAAACAGATTGGCAGTGAGCTGCTGATTGTAATGACTAGCCTTAATGTTCCTAAAGGTGAAATGTCTCGTGCCCGGGAGCTGACCCGACGAATCGAAGGGGGGATAACGTTACCTTCTCTGTCTACAATCATTCAGGATGTTGTTAGCCTGGTTGCTAGTCTTAGTTCTCAAAACAGCGAAGATTTCGAAAATTATCTTCGAAACCTAACCGGTCAACTGGCTGAGGTTCAGGAATTCGTTGAGGCCAGCCAGAAAGATGAAAAGGTCAGCGGAGAGGCGGTCACGTTAAGCAACGATATCCATCAGGATGTCCAGGCAATTCAGCAAGCGGTATTGTCATCAAAGGATCTCAATCAGCTTAAGAATAATGTGTCATCCCAGCTGCTGAATATTGTTAAATCTGTTGATCTGTTTAAGCAGAAAGAGGAAGACAGGGAAAAGCGGCTGCATGAGCGATATCTCCAGATGAATACCCGGCTGGAGCAGATGGAAGAGCAGACTCAACATATGAAAGTGCATGTTGAGGCTGAACGACAGAAGGCGATGACGGACGCGCTTACATCGTTGCCAAACAGGGCTGGATACGATGAGAGAGTGTCTGCCGAGTTTGATCGCTGGACGCGTTATAATCACTCATTCTCGCTCGCTGTGGCGGATCTAGATCTTTTTAAGCGAATTAATGATACCTATGGTCATCAGGCGGGAGATAAGGTTCTGCGGTTAATTTCCAGTATCTTGTCCAAGCAATCTCGATCAACGGACTTCGTCTCACGCTATGGTGGTGAGGAATTTGTCATTTTAATGCCTGGAACATCGGCTGAGCAGGCTGCAATGGCAGTTGATAAAATTCGTAAAGCGGTTGAGAAAAGCCCGTTTAATTTCCACGGACAGCCGGTTCAAATTACACTGTCTCTTGGTGTTGCTGAGGTGCGCAAAGATGACAGTGTTGAAGAGTTGTTTAGCCGTGCAGATAAGGCACTATACAAAGCGAAGGAGTTGGGGCGAAACCGGATTGAGCTAGGTTAAGGCATTCCTCCTGATACTCCGGTATGATGCAGCTCTTTACCTTATGAGTTGAAAGGGCAATATGCTCGCCTCTCTTCAGATCAACTGACTACGGAACCAGCAGCGGTGCGACGTTTACTCCGAATTTTTAAAATTGCACGGGTTTTTGCACGATACCGGCTTGATACTCTCTTCGATCAGATCAATCTGCACTGGTACGTTCGCCTGCTGATCAAGTTGATGTTGTGGCGCTATCTGATTCCGGTCGGTAAAAGGTCACAAGGGGCGCGCCTGCGTTTAGCTTTAGAAGAGCTGGGGCCCGTTTTTATTAAATTTGGTCAGATGCTATCCACTCGGCGTGACCTTTTATCAGATGACCTGGCCCAGGAGCTGAAAAAGCTACAGGACCAGGTTCCGCCTTTTGAAAGCGCCTATTCACAACGGCTTATTGAGCAGGCGCTAAATGCCCCTGTAGAAGAGATATTTGCTGAATTTAACGCTACACCTATGGCTTCTGCATCGGTAGCGCAGGTGCATGAAGCCTTGCTCTATAGCGGAGAAGAGGTGGTGGTTAAAGTTATTCGACCGGGCATTGAAAAAACCATTAAAAAAGATATAGCGGTGTTATTTACCATCGCTCAGCTGGTTGAGGTTTTGTGGGTCGAGGGACGCAGGCTGAAGCCGGTAGAAGTGGTTGCCGATTATGAAAACACTATCTTTGATGAGCTGGACCTGCGAAAAGAGGCGGCCAACGGGTCACAGATCAGGCGTAATTTTGAAAATTCCCCGATTCTCTATGTACCCGAGATCTATTGGGATCTGACCCGGCAGAATGTGTTGGTAATGGAGCGGATCCACGGTATTCCTGTAGCCGATATCGATCAGTTAAAAGCCCAAAATACCGACATGAAGAAGCTGGCAGAGCAGGGTGTAGAGGTCTTCTTTACGCAGGTGTTTCGCGATAGTTTTTTTCATGCTGATATGCATCCAGGAAATATCTTTGTTTCCAGAGAGAACCCTTCTACCCCTCAATATATAGCGGTCGATTTCGGTATAGTGGGCTCGCTTTCCTCAGAAGATCAAAACTATCTGGCGCGTAATTTTCTAGCATTTTTTCAGCGAGACTACCGTCAGGTTGCGCAGTTGCATATTGATTCAGGCTGGGTACCTCCGGAGACTAATGTACAGTCATTCGAGACAGCTATCCGCAGTGTCTGCGAGCCAATTTTTGAAAAACCACTTAAGGATATCTCCTTCGGTATGGTGTTGATGGGGTTGTTCCAAACCGCCCGGCGTTTCAATATGGAAGTTCAGCCACAGTTGGTTCTGTTGCAGAAGACTCTGCTGAATATTGAAGGCCTGGGGCGTCAGCTCTACCCTGAGCTGGATCTGTGGGAAACGGGAAAGCCTTACCTAGAGCGCTGGATGAAAGAACGAATGGGCCCTAAAGCGGTCTACCGTTCTATGAAGCAGCAAGCGCCGGATTGGTTGGATAAGATGCCTCACTTGCCGCAGATGGCGTATGAAGCTCTACATCAGCTGAAAAACCTTGATGATGTGCGCCGTCGGGATATGCTCGCATTGAGTGTCGCTCGTCAGGAGCTACAGCAACAGCGAAGCCAGCGAGGTCGTTGGCTTGGGCTTATCTGTTTGGTTGCCGCTATAGGGTTGTCAGTGGAAGATCCTTTGATTATGGCCAGCGAACTGCCTGCCATTGGTTGGTTGTTGGGTGGCGTAGCGGCCATGTTACTGCTGCGTCACTGAATTGAAACAATAAAAACCTAGTCCTTTGGCCTCCCATCTTCCGGGGATAGCGGAGTCTTCGGGGATCAGGTATCCTTGCCAGCCTAGATTTTGAAGAATAGTGATATGTCTGAACAGTGGATAGAACAAGTCAAGTGGAACAGTGATGGGCTGGTGCCGGCCATTGCGCAGGATCACGTAACTGGCAAGGTTTTGATGGTTGCCTGGATGGATCGTGAGGCGCTGGCCCTGACTGTTCAGGAAAACCGGGCTATTTACTGGTCACGCTCTCGCCAAAAGCTATGGCGTAAAGGTGAAGAGTCTGGTCACGTGCAGCAGTTACACGATATCCGTCTGGATTGTGATGATGATGTTATCCTGCTGAGTGTTGAGCAGCTAGGAGGCATCGCCTGTCATACCGGGCGTGAGCACTGTTTCTATAAAACCCTAAAAGAGGGTGAATGGGTTCCGGTTGAGCCTGTTTTAAAAGATCCAAATACGATTTATGAGAAGTAAGGCCTGAATATGAAAGATGTTTTGACACAGCTGGGTGATATCCTGGAGCAGCGAAAAGCGGCTACAGCTGAAAAGTCATATGTTGCCAGTTTGCATGAGAAGGGCCTGAACAAAATTCTGGAAAAGGTAGGCGAAGAAGCAACGGAGACTATTCTTGCGGCTAAGGATGCGCAGAGTAGCGGTGATAACAGTGAAGTTATCTACGAAACGGCAGATTTATGGTTTCACACTCTAGTGACTCTCTCTCATTTAGGTGAGCGTCCTGAAGCGGTGATTAATGAGTTAGCGCGTCGTTTCGATATGTCCGGATTGGAAGAGAAGGCCTCCAGGACCGAAAAATAGTAAAAATATAGTAGTTCTCGGTGCGTTTGAACGCTGGGAACTGGCGTTATACAGTCTATTAATTAAGTGGGCGGAAAGCTTCCGCACCAGAGTAAAACGGAGAACAATAATATGTTAGGTGGTATTAGTCTGTGGCAACTGGCGATTCTTTTAGTCATTGTTGTATTGCTGTTTGGTACTAAAAAGCTGCGCAACCTTGGTGGAGACTTAGGTGGTGCGGTAAAGGGCTTTAAAAAAGCGATGGGCGAAGAGCCTAAAGAAGAAGACAAGAAGTTGGAAAGTGATGCTGAATTTACTGAGGCTGATAATGCTGAAGTAAAAGAGCAGGCTAAAGACGAGCCGAAAACTGATAAGTAGCGGGTAGCTAGCAGATGTTTGATATCGGCTTTGCGGAGCTCCTTATTATTGCGGTAGTTGGGCTGATTGTACTGGGGCCGGAAAAGCTTCCAGTTGCGGCCCGTACCGTCGGATTGTGGGTGGGTAAAGCCAAACGCACAATCAGTGGTATTCAGTCTGATATTAATGAAGAGTTGCGGCTTGAAGAAATGAAGCGTCAGGTCGTCATGAAGCAAGACGAGCTTGATCGTGAGCTCGATGAGATGCGCGAGCCATTCTCTGAAGCATTGGGTAGTAACTCCCCGCTTGCGAATAGTATTTCTGCTCCTAAAGAGAAAGCTCCTGAGTCAGATCAGGATCAGAATGCTGTTGTAGAAACACCGCCTGTAGAGGAAAGTTCTAAGGCCGATGATAGATCCTAACCAAGACCTGCCTGATAATGATCAGGAACAGCCTTTTGTTTCCCATCTAGTAGAGCTGCGTAGCCGGCTTATGCGGGCTATGTTGGCAATTCTGGTTGTTTTTCTTTGCCTGTTCTACTTTGCTAACCACCTTTACGAAATAGTATCTGCCCCATTGACTGCGCTGTTGCCTGAAGGCACTAGTATGATAGCGACAGATGTAACCTCGCCTTTCTTTGCTCCCTTTAAGCTGACCTTAGTACTGTCGCTTTTTCTAGCGATGCCGCTTATCTTGCATCAGGTGTGGGGCTTTATCTCCCCAGGGCTTTATAAGCATGAGAAGCGTCTGGCGGTGCCATTACTGGCATCAAGTATATTTCTCTTTTATGCAGGAATAGCTTTCGCCTATTTCGTGGTCTTCCCTTTGATCTTTGGTTTCTTTACCAGTGTGGGGCCAGAGAATGTTGCGGTTATGACAGATATCAGTAGTTATCTTAACTTTGTGCTTAAGATTTTCTTCGCATTCGGCGTGGTTTTTGAAATTCCAATTGCGACTCTGTTGCTAGTATGGAGCGGGATAACAGATGTTCAGAGTCTAAGACAAAAACGTGCATACGTTATTGTTGGGTGCTTTGTTATGGGTATGCTGTTAACACCCCCGGATGTTATCTCTCAAACACTACTTGCTCTTCCAATGTGGTTGCTATTTGAGCTAGGTATCATATTAGCCGTTATCATTAAAAAGAAAGATCGAGATGAAGAAGAGGAAGATGGCGAGTTTGAGCAGGCAATACAGGAAGAAGACGAGAATAAGTCTCTTTAGCCGCTAGACCGTAAACTTTGATTTACTGCTAGAAAAGCAAAACAATAAAACCGCCGTCAGGCGGTTTTGTTGTTTTAAGGCTAAGCGTTGTCTTTTACTTACGAAGCAGGTTGTCACAACGCCATAAAGAAGGCTTTCCTAGTGGTAAACGGGTAGCGCAGCGACGTCTAGCTAGCGGTGAAGCCGCGTTCTAGCCACTGCTCTTAAAAATATCGATCTTTTTCATCAAATTGACACTTATTTAGCGTCTCCCTGTTGACTCCTCAGCCTGTGAAGGTAGAATGCATCTCCTCGCTTGAGACAGCAGCTTTTAAAGGCCGCTGAGACAGGTGAGACGGGTTGTTTAACTACTTGAAAAGCTTAGCTTTAAAGAAGTTTAAACAGAACGGGAAGAAGATTGGTTGGTTTGATAATTTG
>JAGPUU010000369.1 GCA_018067325.1 Amphritea sp. | reverse complement strand
ACTGCCAACCTTATCCTTTGAAGACATAACTACCTCATACATGAGCCTATTTTTATCGATTTCTACTATCGAATAAAACTATAGACGCTAAAGGGGTATTAGACGCTATTTATCAGACCGTATCGCTTCGCGATACTCGCTAGACGGGAAGCAAGCTTCCCTTGCTAGACGTGGCTTTCCCACTTGCTCGAACGCCACTGCGTGGCTTACTAGAAAAAACGGTTCCTTCTGTAGGAGCAGCGCCCCGCGGTGATAAACCAACACTCCAGTGTGACCAAAAATATAACGCCGTTACCCACCAAACTCCCCTGATCGAACTACCTAGCTAAGCCTTGAACGGTCGGTTAGGCACTGGAATAACTCATAAAAGTGGTGCACACTCAGGCAATAGGAAATATGGCCGGTGACAAAGCGTGCCATCACAAAATAGCATACCGTGCTTGCTTGTTTTCAGGGGATGAAAAACGATGTGCTTCAGAATGACTCTTTCCGTTCAAATAGATATGACGTCTCCCGCTTCAAGCTTGCGGTGTCTAAACGCGCACGCACACAATTAAAATGTTAAATGGCACCTAGATATGAGTAAAGTTAAACCTAAATCCATTGCCATAGAATTTGATGATGTTGAGAATCGAATTTCAAATATCAGTATTTTGGATAACGCTGGTACATCACATATATTTTCAGATATTGAAGTTGAAAAAGAACTTACTATACCTGAGCCTTATGGCTGTGAGTTTGTGGTTACAAATATTAAAGATCGCCAATTGGCTACAGCAAAATTCGAGATTGAGTTCTTGTCAGGCTATTCAAGAGAATGTGTTTTTTATGCAGCAACGTACATTACGAAAAATGCCACTTAACAAGCGCAGGCACAATCGCCAGCAAGCTGGCTGGACTCACGGCTTCGCCGCTCGCCTGTGCTGCGGGCGTTATACAAAAAACAGGGAAAGTTCATGAGTCAATCAGAATGGATCTGGGTTGCGATCCGAATATTTGGAATTTATTTACTAGTTTTAGCAATTATCTCTATTCCTGAGGCAATTGGTGCGGTTTATGCTCATCTTCACTTAGCCGAAGCTGCGAGCCATACATCTGATTTAGCATCTATGAGTGAGTCTCTTAGGAAAGCCGCGGTCACTAAAGGAGTAACGGCTTTTTTTCAGCTCTTACTATTTTCTATCGCTTCATATTACTTTATAGCTCATGGCAAACTTATTCATAAGTTGGCATCACGTACAAATGTATAACAAAGCAAATCAGTTCTAGGCTGTCGCCGCCGGACTCGCTACTGCTCGCCGCTGTTTGCGGCGTTAAGAGACATCATGAAATTACGCCTATCCATTTTAGTACTAGCGTTTATTCCATCAATTTTGTTCGCTCAAACGTGTAAGGATAAGGTGCAAATTCTACAGTGGGTTGAAAATGCAAACCCGCTCGAAGATGCTGCTAAGGCATTAGAAAATGGAAACGCTAACTTTATGGCCGTAAATGGGTATGGTTTGTATATTCCAGGTATGGAAAACGCTCCGGAAGGTGCATTCGAAAAACGAGGTTACATTGTCATTGAAGGCACAAGCGACGCCCTGTGTTCTAAAAGGCATTTAAAATTAAATAACATCGCACTAGAGTACGCTAAAAGTTATAACCACGCTTTACTAGGCGGCAAGTGAAGTCTCTTAACAAACGGGTCGTGCGGGACATTTCACCGCTACGCGCCTCATGCCCCACACCCTAAGCGTTATTTATCTCTAAAGCTAGGTGGCAAGGATGAAGTGTGAAGTATGTGGCCGTTCAATCACTATAAACTGGGGTACTGACTCCGCAGTGGTTTGTGAAGAGCATACCAACAATATCACCAAACTCACCGATCTGAAGCGAAGCGTTGCTAAGGAATGGACGGAGGGTACAGTCAAGTTTATCCCTGCTGAAGTTGATGCTTCGGGTTCAAATTTGTTATCCGTGTGGTGGGCTTTTACGTGGCGTTTCATGCTTATGTTAGTCGTGGTTGGCGGTTTCCTCGGATTAATACTTCATCATTCTATGAGCACGCTTATTGAGCAGGGGATGCTTACTACTGGTGTGGCGGAAACTATAGGGATGGTATTTTACCTAGTAATAGCAGCTGCTTTTATCTTTGTTGCTTTAGATAGAATTATCGGGAAAAAAGTGGGCAATGTCCGGTTGGTAATAGTTAGTGCCAAGGAGTCTGACATTGAAGAAAAATAACGAGTAAATAGGGTCAGAGTACATTTAAATTATCTCTTCGTGGTTCTACTTGTTCTGGATTAGGTTACTCCCCCACCCATAAAAAAGAGAGCCAATAGCTCTCTTTTCTTTTGCTTTTTCTAGCAAGGAAAACGAAGTTTTCCGTCTAGCCACGAGCAAGTTGCGAAGCAACGTCTAGCTACTTCTTAGCCCAAAACTTCTTCTGCATGCAACGCTATCATAGCTTCCTCATTAGTAGGTATCACCCGAACAATCACAGGGCTGGAAGCTTTGCTGATAATAGCCTCCCCCTCTTTGTTGGCGCTTTTGTTTAACTTGATGCCTAACCATTCCAGCTGATCACAGATGCGCTTGCGCAGTTTGTTATCGTTTTCACCAACGCCACCGGTAAATACCAGTTGTTCCAGGCCTTGCAGGGCGGCGCTAAGGCGGCCGATCTCAAGTGCTGCGCGGTAGGCAAACATGGCGATCGCTTCTTCTGCTTCCGGCTTATCTGATTGTTCTAGTTCCAGCATATCGGCGCTGATACCTGAAACACCCAGCCAGCCACTCTCTTTATAGAGGAAGCTTTCCAACTGATCGGCATCCATATGATAGTGGCGCTGTAGGTAGAGTAAAACGCCGGGGTCGATATTGCCGGTACGGCTGCCCATCGGCAGACCGTCCACCGCGGTAAAGCCCATCGTTGAAGCGACAGATTTGCCTTTTTTGACTGCACACATACTCGCGCCTGCACCTAGGTGACAGACGATGGTTTTAGCGCTTTCAGCACCGCGACCGATGCTGTCTAGCGAACGCTGGATAAACTCGTAAGATAAGCCGTGGAAACCGTACTTATGAATGCCCGCTTCAGTGTACTTACGGGGAATGGCGTAATGGCGTTCCACATTTGGCTGGCCGACATGGAACATCGTATCGAAGCAAGCGATTTGGGGTAGTTCCGGTTCCAGTTGCTGGCATGCCTGAATCAGTTTCAGATTATAGGGCTGATGCAAGGGAGCCAGAGGGATAAACTCTTCCAGCTGCTGCATAATCTGATCTGTTATCAGTACCGGGTCAGTGAATGCTTCACCACCGTGTACAACTCGGTGACCAAAGGCGCTGATGCGGCTATCCGGCAGCTGTTTATGTACCCACTGAATAACCCGATCAAGACAGGCCTGATGGCGATTTTCGGTTGCGATCTCGGCCATATCTAATTGATATTGGTCCAGGGTATCGCCCTGGTTAGAAATCACCTTCATCACTGGCGCATTAAGAATATTGGCTAGTTTAAACTGATACAGGCACTCGGCATTGCCAGTATTACGTGAAAAAAGTGCGCATTTAAGACTGGAAGAACCACCGTTTACGGTCAGAATCAGGCTCATTTACTTTGTTTCCTGTGGGTGTAGAACCATATGTGAGGCCAGAGCGCAGGATGCCAGGCGTGCCAGCGTGCCATCAGAACGGCTATTCAGAATTATAGGTGCCCGGGCGCCCAGTGCGATACCCGCAGACTTGGCGTTGGCAAGATAGATCAGCTGCTTTGCCAGCATGTTAGCTGATTCCAAATCGGGGGCTAAGAGGATATCAGCATCGCCGGAGACCGGTGAAGTGATATGTTTATCGATAGCAGCCTGTAGAGAGATGGCATTATCGAAGGCCAGTGGGCCATCCAGAATGGCGCCGGTGATCTGTCCCCGATCTGACATTTTACATAGGGCTGCAGCGTCAATGGTACTTTGCATCGAGGGTTTTACTTTCTCAACCGCCGCCAGAATAGCGACTTTTGGCTCGTTGATCCCCAGTGCGTGACAGAAATCGATGGCGTTCTGCAGAATATCCCGCTTTACCATAATATCAGGTGATACGTTGATCGCTGCATCGGTGATCATCAGGGGTTTATGGTAATTCGGAACGTCCAGTACAAAGATATGGCTCTGGCGACGTTCAGTACGAATACCCAGTGTTTTGTGGATAACGGCACTCAGGAGTTCGGAAGTACCCAGATCACCCTTCATCAGGGTTTCGGCCCGTGCTTCACGTATCAGGCGGACTGACATCTCTGCTGAGGCATGACTGTGTTCGACATCGATCAGTTCATAGCCATCGATATTAAGCTGATACTTATCGGCAGTGGCACGTATTTTTGCCTCTGGGCCTATTAAAATCGGCACTATCAGGCCGCGTTCAGCAGCCTCTACGGCGCCCATTAAGCCGTTATGCTCAACCGGATGCACGACTGCAGTTATTACCGGACGGGCTTTAACCGCTTCTTCAATAAAGAATTCGAGTTGATTGTGGATGGGGGGCTTTTCTGAAAGGATCATCTTACTACTCCGGATGGTCGGTAGTTAATAGCGCAGGATCACCGCGTTACAACCGATACATTTCGCTCTATCAGCGTTTGTATTTACTCTATGCCAAGAGTATGAACTTCTTATGACGCAGTGCAACAACTGGGCTCATCAAAATGGTGATTTATTGTTGTATAGGAAGGTTTTTTTGTATAACGCAGGTGCGTAAGAGTCGTAGCTCGTTGTTCGAACGTCACAAAGAACGTGACTTGCTCGTTGCTCGGTAAAAGCCTTCTTTATTGAGTGTAGAGATACCAGATAGATTAAAGCTTTGTAAGGAAGTTGTTGAGTTGGTTGTGCAGGGGCTGATAGTTCTGAGCAACGAGCAACGAGCAACGAGCAACGAGCCACGAAAAATATTTTACTTGAACTCTATCCCGTCGGGATGATGTAATCCGGTTAACTGTTTTATCAGAGAAGGATGAGTGCTATGGATTGTCTGTTTTGTAAGATTCTGAATAATGAGATTCCAGCGGATATTATCTATGAAGACGATAAAGTCATCGCTTTTAATGATATTAGTCCACAGGCGCCGACCCATGCATTGATCATTCCGCGCAAGCATATCTCTACATTGAATGACATTGAGCCAGAAGATTGTGAGCTG
>JAGPUU010000353.1 GCA_018067325.1 Amphritea sp. | reverse complement strand
CCCCAAAGTTCCCGGGTAAAGGGGTGGGTATTTTCGAGACAGATACTCCCTACATTAGCCTGACGAATATGACTAATCACCGTTTTACTTTTGATTGGGTGGTTCTTGATCAGCTGGGCGATCTCGGAATCACAACTGGGTGCTGGGTCATGAAAAACCAGCAATCCCTTGCCCTCA
Organism: Amphritea sp.; assembly: GCA_018067325.1. Classification (GTDB taxonomy): domain Bacteria; phylum Pseudomonadota; class Gammaproteobacteria; order Pseudomonadales; family Balneatricaceae; genus Amphritea. The sequence continues at coordinate 8,859 of JAGPUU010000353.1, read as the reverse complement.
TAAAAGGCGATACCCCAGCCATCTTTGTGGGGCCCAGTCTGACCGCCACGCTGCATCAGGCCGCTAAAGCTAAAGCAGATATCGGTTGGGACATTGGCGCTCATACCAAGCAGTTCGCACATTGTTTACGCCGATTCCTCTGCAGCCGAGATAGTTACTTTATCCGGTAGCGAGTCGATGGCATCGATACCCGACTCTATCTGTGGTGCATGCTCGATCATACCGACTTCTTTCATGCGACGTTCGCCGATAAAGTTACCTTCCGGATGTATTGCCATGATCTTACTCACTACCGTCGCAACCACTTTACCGCCACGGTCTATCTGCAATTCATCACAGGTAACTTCGCCTTCTAGCAGCCCGCATACGGTGATGTAGTTAGCTTTAATAACCCCATGTACATGGCCGTTCTTGCCAATTGAGATATTATCCAGAGAAGAGATATTGCCTTCAAAAGCCCCATCAATATGCATTTTTCCGACAATGCTCATATCACCACTAAACTTATTACCTTCAGCAATGATGGTTATTGCTGAGCCGTTTGCAGTGCCTGATTTAGCGGATACAGTTTTTGTAAGGAAGCCCATTTTACACCTTTGACATTTGAAAACAGTGAATCAAAATTACCTATATTCCATGCCACAAATGGCTCAGGATTAATCGCTCTATAAAGGTGGCGCACTTCATAATGTAAGTGCGGCCCCGTTGAGGCTCCAGTGTTACCACTCAAGCCTATCAGCTGTCCCTTGCTAACATAAGATCCACTTTTAATTTTTAGTTTACTCAGATGGGCATAATAGGTTTTAAACCCGAGCCCATGTTGAATAATTATCAGATTACCAAAGCCGCTAGCCTTGTTAAATCCGGCATATTCAACCGCACCATCCGCCGTGGCGTAGATAGGCGTGCCAACCTTAGCTTTAAAATCGATGCCATTATGCATCACCCGTTCTTTGCGTATCGGATGCATTCGCATACCAAATCCATCATTAATACGCAGACCCTGAATAGGTTCTCCATTTGGCATAATACTGAGAAAAAACAACCGCTGATTAGTCATAACTGTCAGCTCGCCTGCGCGATCACTGGACATATCCTCAGAGGGAGGCAAGCCCAGTAGATCTTCCAGCCCATAGAGACTGGCATCAAGGGTGTCATTCAGCTCGCCGATACGGAAATTTTCTTCCTGCAGCTGGTCACGTTCAACTTGCAACTCCTGCAGCGTATGAGAGAGCTGATCCAGCTGACCTTTCTGAAATTCCTGCGTACCCAGGGTCATCTCATACTGACTTGAAAGAGAATCAATACCCTCCTCCAGATTTTCGAGAGCATCAGAAGTCTGTACCAGCAACAAATTGGACACAAAAAAGCTACACACCGCCATTACCAAAAACAGGGCAAGCAGATACCGAGCCAGCTGGCCCAGAGTATACTGACGGGAGCCCCGTGAAGTTGTTAATGTGATAAGTAGCTTTTTCTGCAACATGCCCTACAAACCGAGATTCAAGTAAATAAATAACGGTGAAATATACCTTTATTGAGGGCAAAAGTCATAAAAACGACATCAAAAGTCCACCATTTCATGACCTGAATCCGCTTAGGATTAGCTCTCACCCTTATCTGAGCCACCAATAGCAGGAGCTGCGGCAAGAATCCGATCAGCCAGCCGTGAAAATGGCAGACTCTGAACCCAGACGGTCCCGGTTCCAGAGAGTGTCGCCAGCCACAGACCTTCGCCACCCAGGAACATCGACTTCAACCCTTTCACCATCTCAATGTCGTACTCTATCCCTTCACTGAACCCAACCAGACAACCAGTATCTATTCGCAATGTTTCGTTGTTCAGTTCTTTTTTAACCACCGTGCCGCCAGCTTGAATAAAGGCCATACCATCACCCTCAAGCTTCTGTAAAATAAACCCTTCGCCGCCAAAAAAACCAGCCCCCAGCTTACGGGAGAAAGCAACGGACAGACGAGTACCCAGGGCAGCACAGAGAAACGCATCTTTTTGGCAATACAGCCGTTCACCGACCTGGGACATATCGATAGGGACAACCATCCCCGGATAAGGTGCGGCAAATGCAACTTTACGTTTCTGGCCTCCACTGTTTGAAAAGTGAGTCATAAACAACGACTCGCCTGTCACCATCCGCTTGCCGGCAGAGAACATTTTCGAGAACAGTCCCTGATCAGGATCAGCACCATCACCCATCTTCGTTTCAAAACCTATATCCTGTTCCATATAGTTCATGGAACCCGCTTCAGCGATCACCGTTTCACCGGGATCCAGCTCGACTTCCAGCATCGGCATCGAATTACCAATAATTTCGTAATCTACCTTATGACATTTCATTGCGCTCTCCCTATCGATCTATTCGTATCTAACCTACCAGCTGCTTTAGCACTGGCAGTAAAAACGCCAGCGTAATCACTGAAAAAATTGTAGTTACCATAATTGTTGCCGAGGACAGTGTCACCCGGGTGTTATATTGCTGAGCCAGAACATAGACCATCGCCCCGGTCGGTAACGAAGACAATAGTACCGCACTGGCGGTCCAATACGGGTCCAGGTTCAACAACAGCGCCAGGCCCCAGGTTGCCAGGGGATGTATAATCAATTTGACCAGACTCAACCAAGCCAGATCAAAGCCCGCTCGACGGACCTTCAGCCCACTCAACGACATCCCCAATGCAAACAACGCCACCGGTGCTGCCGACGGAGCAAGCATATTCATCGGGGTAATAATCGCAGTGGGCAAGCTAATACCTGAAACAGAACCCAGCATACCCAGTATCGGTGCCATCATCACAGGGTTTTTCAATAGCGCTTGTACCACTAAGGCTTTCAGTTTTTTCACCACCCCGCCATCACTGTTCTGCAGCTCAGACATCAGCGCCAATATCAGGATAAATACCAGATTACTGACCAGGGTTGCGATAATAACCGGCAGTGTGCCACGGTCACCAAAGAGGAAATAAAAGATCGGCACACCCATATAAACGGTATTTGCCCAGGCTGAATTAAGCGCAATAACGGTCCAGTCTAAAGGCGCCTCGAGTTTCAATCGACGCCAACCTAAAAAAGCCATCATGACAGCGATGACGGAACCACCCAGATAAACGGCAATGAAGTCCCAACGTAGCACCGCCTGAATATCAACGGACGCAGTTGAGGTAAACATCAGCGCCGGTACGGCGATGTAATACACATAGCGATTCAGTGCAGAAGCACTGGACTCTTCCAGCAAGCCCGAACGACTACACCACCAGCCCAATACCATCAGCAAAAATACAGGTATCACAATATCAAACAGCAGTTGCATCAGCGTTTCTCAAAAAAAGATAAAAAAATAGCGAAATTGTTATCAATGTTTCACTAATGGGCTAGAGCCTTTAGTTCTATCCGATGATAAGTTAACTCTACTGACTGCACTACCTTTCATACACAATAATAAAAAAATACAGAAAATATAAAGGACTCAAACATGAGTAAAAGAGAAGTTGTAGTACTCAGCGGTGTACGAACTGCGATTGGCGGTTTCGGCGGCAGCTTGAAATCTCAGAACCCTTGCGATCTGGCCAGCACCTGTGTCAGCGAAGCCGTATCTCGCTCCGGTGCAGCAGCCGAAGATTTTGGCCACAGTGTATTTGGTAACGTAATTCACACCGAGCGACGCGATATGTACCTTGGCCGGGTTGCAGCCGTCAATGGTGGACTCCCTCATGAAACGCCAGGGGTCACGATGAATCGCCTCTGCGGCAGTGGTCTGCAGGCGATCATTTCGGCTACACAGCAGATTGAACTGGGTGTCTGTGATGCTGCTGTCGCTGGTGGTGCAGAAGTAATGAGCAAGTCTCAATACTGGATGCCATCCGCTCGCTTTGGCCAGCGCATGGGAGACGGAGCAATCGTTGATGCGATGGTAGGTGCACTAACCTGTCCGTTTGATGATACTCACATGGGTATCACCGCTGAAAATATCGCTGAGAAATGGCAGATCAGCCGTGAAGATCAGGATGCTCTGGCGGTTTTAAGCCACAACAATGCAGAACGGGCAATTACTGAAGGGCGCTTTAAAGAACAGATCGTCCCGATTGAGCTGAAATCACGTAAAGGTGTCACCCTTTTCGATACAGATGAACACCTGCGCTATAGCTGCACCCCCGCTGACATGGAAAAACTCCGTCCGGCATTTAAGCGCGACGGCAGTGTTACAGCAGGCAATGCATCCGGTCTTAATGATGCGGCAGCAGCTGTCACGCTGATGGCGGCTGAAACAGCTGAAGCCAAAGGTCTGAAACCTATGGCTCGCTTGGTTGGTTATAGCTTTGCTGGTGTTGAACCTAAATATATGGGTATCGGTCCGGTTCCTGCGGTTCGCAAACTACTGGCTGATGCAGAGCTTAGCACCGGAGACATCGATGTCTGGGAAGTCAACGAAGCCTTTGCAGCTCAAGCACTGGCTGTCTGTCGTGACCTGGAACTACCGATGGAAAAGGTCAACGTCAATGGTAGCGGTATCTCTCTGGGCCATCCCATTGGCGCGACTGGCGCTATCATTACCGTAAAAGCACTGTATGAACTACAACGCAGTGGCGGACGCTATGCGGTCGTGACTATGTGTATCGGTGGCGGTCAAGGTATTGCTGCTCTGTTCGAACGCATGTAATCATGCACCCCTTAAAAAGCCCGCGGCCGCAAGGCCAGCGGGCTTTTTAATATGAAAAATCTGTTTAACCCCACCATTTTGGCACCTGATCGGTGTCGATATTTTCTCCTTCCTCTATCATCAGACTATTATTAAAACGGTAAATAAACGACAGGCGCGGTTATGTTTCCTCTCTCGCTCTATTTTTCAGAACAGCAGGTTAAATGGTCTGCGAAGCAACTGTGGAACAATATTCCAGCCCATTACTGTATTGAAGAAGCAGCATTGGTGCCTCAGTTACTGGAGCTGGCACAGCCGGTTGACCAGAAACACCGTAAGATCGCTACCGGCTGGATAAAAACCATCCGGGAAAACAGTGAAAATCAGCTCTATCTGGACCAGTTTCTAAAAACCTTCAGCCTGGAAACAGAGGAAGGAATACTCCTGTTATCACTGGCAGAAACCCTATTAAGAGTTCCTGACCAGAAAACCGCTGACGCTCTGATAGAAGATAAGCTCAGCTCTGCTCAGTGGCAGCTCTACTTTGATCCCAACAACTCTGTTCTGCTCAACACCAGCGTCTGGGGGCTGGCCCTCAGTCAACAGTTAATAGACCCTCAAGCTGGACCGGATTCGATCTTTAGCCGGCTGGTTGAGCGGATTAGTCGACCGGTCATCCGTAAAGCCCTGACCCAGGCTATGAACAACCTGGGAGAGCGTTTCGTCTTTAGCCCTGACATACAAACAGGACTTGTCCGCATCCATGACCTGGGGCGTAACCAGACTTGCTCATTCGATATGCTCGGGGAAGCGGCAGTAACCGGGCAAGATGCAAAGCGCTACTTTAGCGCCTATCTGGAAGCAATCGAATCCGTGGCAGCACAGAACCTCGAAGAGCGGCCCGCTGCCTCAGTTTCGATTAAACTTTCCGCCCTGCATCCACGTCTGGAACCTCTCAAATCAGGCCATGTTATCGATGAAGTCGTCCAACGTGTGCTTCACCTGCTAGTTGTTGCCAGAACAGAGAATGTACCGATAACCATCGATGCTGAAGAGTGCAGTCGGCAGGAACTGACGCTGCAGATTTTCGAAGCTTTACTGCGCAGTGATATATGTAAAGACTGGGGAGGGCTTGGCATTGCGGTGCAAGCGTATTCTAAACGCGCCCTGCCAATTCTCGCCTGGCTCAACTTCATCGCGCAGGAGCTGCAAACAGCGATTCCTGTACGGCTAGTTAAAGGCGCCTACTGGGATACAGAGATCAAACAGGCCCAACAACAGGGGCTTAGTGACTATCCTGTTTACACCCTGAAGCAAGCTACCGACCTCTCTTATCAGGTGTGTGCTCAATATCTATTGAGCGAACAGTGTCCATTGCTAAAACCGCAATTTGCCAGCCACAACGCCTCGAGCATCAGTCAGGTCATCAGTCTTTCTCAACAGAGTAATAAACCGCTCGAGTTTCAACGTCTGCACGGTATGGGAGAAGCGCTCTATGAAGAGATTCTTAGCCAAAATACTGAAGCCCGGTTAAGAGTTTACGCGCCGGTAGGTGCTCATCAGCAACTGCTTCCTTATCTGGTCCGCCGGCTACTGGAAAATGGTGCGAACAGTGCGTTTATTTTGCAACAGTTTGATTCGAATATAAGCCCTGAGCAGTTAACTGAAACCGCATCGGAGCAGTTGCAGACACTGGATCTGAAACGAAACCCAACTATTCCTCTGCCAACCGATTTGTACCAGCCAAACCGGGAAAACTCTGCTGGCGTGATACTGGATTCCCAACAGCAGGTGGCGCAACTGTTAGAAAGAATCGAACCTTTTATGGATCACCAGTGGCAAGCTGCAGCGCTGATTAATGGAGAAGCCGTCCGATCCCAACCGGCAATAATAACCGTTTCACCTTTTGATCTGAGCCTACCAACCGGTCAGCTATTTAACGCTACCGAAGAGGATGTGCGGGAAGCCTACGCCGTCACCCGCGCAGGTTTTATCAACTGGAACAACCGTCCGGTCACCGCGCGAGCGATGATCATCAAACGTTTCGCTCTCCTACTGGAAGAACACCGGGAGGAGTTAATTGCCCTGTGTCTGCGTGAAGCGGGTAAAACCCTTAGAGATGCTATTAATGAAATTCGCGAGGCGATCGATTTTTGCTATTACTATGCCCATGAAGCAACCACCCGATTAACCAGCCAGGCGATGCCATCCGTGACCGGTGAAGAAAATATTCTGAGTTATGAAGGTCGGGGCATTTTCGTCTGTATCAGTCCCTGGAACTTTCCGCTGGCCATCTGGACCGGTCAAATTGTTGCCGCACTGCTAGCGGGTAACTCAGTCATTTCCAAGCCCGCCAGTAGCACCCCACTGATCGCCTACCGGGCAACCCAGTTGCTGTTAGACGCTGGCGTACCTAAAGATGCGATAGCGCTTCTCCCGGGGCGTAGCCAAGAGATAGGTACACAACTCACCAACGACTTTCGTCTTTCAGGCGTTGCTTTTACCGGCTCTACCCGGGGGGCAACTGAGATAGTACGCCAATTAGCGCTTCGTGAAGGCGCTGCAATCGTCCCCTTTATTGCCGAAACCGGCGGACAAAACGCTATGATCGTCGATAGTACCGCCCTGCCGGAACAAGTTGTCAGAGACGTAATAGAGTCAGCGTTCAACAGCGCCGGACAGCGCTGTTCGGCATTACGGGTTCTCTACCTTCAGGAGGATACTGCCGATCAGATTGAGGCGATGCTTATAGGGGCTATTCATACCCTGAAGGTTGGTAACCCAACTGAAATAGATACCGATATCGGCCCCATTATTAGCAATGATGCTTTGCAGGCCCTGCATGGTCATATAGAGCATTGCCGGGAACATCGACGATTGCTATTCGAAGCTGAATCAAAAGAACAGCACGATTCTGGCTATTTCGTTGCTCCGACACTGGTCCGACTGCATACCATTGATGAACTCAGCGATGAGCATTTCGGCCCGATTCTGCATATCATCCGATATCAGGCGGACAACCTTGACCGAATTATTGAGGAGATAAACCGTACCGGTTACGGCCTTACTCTGGGAGTCCATTCCAGAAATAACCAAACCATCAAGCATATCTGCAGTCACGCCAGAGTGGGCAATATATATATCAACCGTAACCAGATTGGAGCCATTGTCAGCTCTCAACCCTTTGGCGGTATGGGATTGTCCGGCACCGGCCCGAAAGCTGGCGGACCAAACTACCTGATGAGCTTTGCTCAGGAGAAAACCTGCTCAACCAATACCAGTGCAAATGGCGTCAATCAGCAGCTACTGAACCAAAGCTATCTGAGTTGATAGTCGCTGATCAGGCGGGTTCGTCCTGCACCAGACGATAGCAGGGTTGATATTCCTCATAGTTAATTTTCATCCGCCGTTGTTTGACAAAGGAGGCCAGTAAAGTATCCAGCGCCTCCATCATCTCTGTCTCGCCGCTGAGTTCAAACGGGCCATGTTCCTCAATTGCCCGAATACCCGGTTCTTTCACATTTCCCGCCACAATCCCAGACAACGCTTTTCGCAGGGTTGCCGCCAGCAGATAATCGGGTTGGTCCTGAACCAGATCCAGACCGGCCATATTTTCATGGGTCGGCTCAAACGGTTGCTGAAACTCAGAGGGAATATGTAACTGCCAGTTAAAGTGGAACGATTCGCCAGTCGCTTTACGATACTCAGTTACCCGCGCTAGCCCCGCTTTCATTTTGATGGCGACATCGTAAGGGTCACCCACAACAATTTCATAAAGATCAGCGGCTTTATCGCCCAAAGTCGCCCTAATGAATCGATCTACCGTTTCAAAATACGCCTCACTGCCTTGAGGCCCGGTAAATATAAAGGGGAAAGGAACATTATTGTTTCGTTCATGCAGCAACACTCCCAACATATAAAGAATCTCTTCGGCGGTACCTGCTCCTCCTGGAAAGACAATAATGCCATGTCCCAAACGAACAAAAGCCTCAAGCCGCTTCTCTATATCCGGCATAATTATCAGTTCATTGACAATCGGATTGGGAGATTCAGCAGCGATAATTCCTGGCTCAGATACACCGAGATAACGGGCATCGGTCACCCGCTGTTTAGCATGTGCAATAGTAGCGCCTTTCATTGGCCCCTTCATCGCTCCGGGGCCACAGCCGGTACAGACACTAAAACCACGCAGGCCCAGCTCGTAACCAAC